>JAUVUL010000252.1 GCA_030600975.1 Candidatus Aegiribacteria sp. | reverse complement strand
CACCTTCCGTATGATTTCAGATAAGCCTGTATCACATTCTGATCCAGTTATCACTACAAGGATTAACACTAATAGCCTATCCAAAGACAAACCCATATCGAGTCGTTAGAAGACTACTGAGTAAAATCTATCATGATTCTACCGGGAAGTTCCATTATTATCACAGGCACATTCCATCAACAACAGTTGTCGATCTATACACTGAGTGACGGTGACGGTCAGGTTTATTACTGGAGAGGGATTGCGAAGGAGAACCGCGGAGATTATTCTGAAGCCCGGGAGGATTACGATGCTGCCGAGTATTACGGTTACCCACAGTAAACTCCGTAAAAGGATGAATAGATAACCGAATCATCCGCCGTTGGCCTGGTATTGCTGTATCAGCTTCAATCTGAGAGCCGGATGTATATATGATCAACAACCCGGTCGCCCTGAGCGGTATGAAAACCCTCCATAGTGCTGTGGGTACTGTCCGAAAAAGCGAATACGACAACCCCGGAGCCTTCAGTCATGAGTGAGAACTGCAGGGAATGCATGCCTTCAGGAAATACGAAGAAACTAACCATATCCTCCTGCAGATCACCCCTCAGCACCTCCCCCACTTCAAGGTCGTACCGTTCAGATGCCCAGCCGAGGATGGAGATACGTCTGGTAACGCTTTCCAGTGTGAACGCAAGATCCGAAACCTCTATCATCACAGAGACAGTATCATCAAGAAAAACCTCAGGATCCAGATCCACCGTCTCATCCAGGGGAAGCGGCTGAAATACCTCTGAGAAGATAATAACGGAGATTGCCAGCGCAGCGGTTATCATAACTTCTCCTCATATCCCCCGGAGATAAATCCCGGGCAAGTACGGCAAATTGGTTCAGTACTCTATGATCCCCAGCACCTTATTGTTGTCTGAATCAAGTATTACACTGAGCTGACTGGTAGTATCCGGAGACATGAACTGCAGCACAGCAACATTTAGAACCACGGGAAACTCAGGGTAATCATTGCCCTTGACTACCAGGGCGTATTCCTCCCAGTCGCTGTAAGCCGAACCCATTGAATCTCTGGCCGCGTCCAGCCAGGGACCGGCATCGTCATAGTCAGGTAGGGAGCCCAGGGGTACAGATGTTGAATCCTCCCAGATGTGATTGGTGGTACCAATATACTGGACCATCACGATCAGCACGTTTGTGGAATCCGATGTTTCTGCATAGTAGAACTGCCATGGGATAGCGGTCTCCGGCTCCCCCTCATCGTTGATGTCGATGCATGAGACCATGAAAAGCCCGGCTGCGGGAAACTCACTGTCGCGAACCTCATCGGCAAGATCCTGGCACCAGCCCAGGGTGTGCTCATTCGGTACGATTACCCCGGCGGGATCACCGCATGATGCTGCGAGAAGCACAGCTGCAAACAAAGAAAGGACTACTCTCGAATATGACATAATGACAAACCTCCAAATCGGTTCTCATAAGCAGATACTTCACTCTGACCCATTATGTTCACCAGACATCCACCATTTCCCCATGGCTCTGTACACCATAGAACTGGAACGTTTCCGTCTTCTGGTCAAAGCACCATATCGCATACGTTTCCTGTCCACCTCTTGCTCCCCATGCGGATAAAAGACGCAGAAAGATCATCATAAAAAGATACAAGATCATATGATTCCCCTTCTGGATTCATTCCAGCATTTTCAGTTTCCATGGACTAAACTGACCATACTTCTCACAACTGTCCTGCGTCAATAATAACACATTCATCGGATGCCTGGATCATCTCCAGTATCTCTTCCGCGATCTCCTCGGGACTTCTCTCGGCGGTATACACAGTCATGGTTGCCAGCTGGTAATTGGAACGATGTTCAAGAATGTTCCGGTTCACGTTCCGCTCCTTGTCTCCCCAGCCGGTTCGCCTGTCCAGGAACTCAAGGGAGGCTTCCCGATCCGGGTATGGAAGGAGAAGTACCACGTTGCGGTAAGGGGCCAGAACCCGTTTTACCCTCTCCAGCTGGTCGTCATGTTCATGCACGGTACTACCACCGCCCATGTCGATTACGTATCCGGGGTGATCGGCAAGGATACGCTCCACCGAGTAGGGATCGAAGGCCTTCCAGAAGCACCACAGACTGGCGGCGCCATCCATATCAAACAACTTCTGCGCGGCATCGGGATCGTAACCCAGTTCGCTGAGCATCTCTGCATGGGGCGAGTAGATCACATCTGCTATTACCACCGCTTCCTCAAGGAATAGTCCGATGCTGATTGATGCGTAGTCCTCCGGAAGAATCTCAAGAACCTCAGCCCTGAACTGCTCATCAATCTCCTGAATTGTCTGACCGCTCAGCGAAGTAACCAGTATTGCAGCACACAAGCATTTCAGCATTTCAGAAATTCTCCCTCAAGCGTTATATCAACTACAGTTGAATCATGATTGGAGCATCAGTAACCATAATAGAGACCTATGTAATCCAGGATGATATCAATGGCCTCATCCCTCATGTTGCGAACAAGAGCCTCTTTCATCACGAAATCCACAACTTCAAAGACCTTGCCCCAGTCATAATCCATGGCCTCCTGAGAAAGAATCAGTGCGCTGATGAGCCGTACCGTAAAATCATCCGGAGTTCTCTCTTCAGCAACCTCGGCCAGTTCAACCCCGCTCATGCCAAGCACACCTGGACCACCCGGCTCGATTGGACCCATACTGAAGTAATCATCCATGCTAACCAAATATGCCAGCAACAGCAGCTCTTCCCCGCTCATGTCATCAGCCTCGATAACAGCCTTTTCCATATCAGCCATATAAAACTCAATGAATACTTCTGCGTTGTTCTGCCCCTCTAACCTCCACCCCATTCCATTGATGACAGCGACCTTTACATCCAGTTCGTACTCATCCGAAAGGAGAATGTCGTAGATTTCTTCGTTCATTCTCATCTCAAGATTTTCAGCAACAACAGGACAATCCATGTATGAATGATAGAAATCCGTTGATGTAAGCGGAGAGTCAGCAAATGCAACTGATGCCAGGATGGCAAGGCTCGGCAGTATCAAGATCCTTTGCAGAAAAATGGTCATTATTCTCCCCCATTCCTATAAGAATCAATTTCGTTGTCGAATCGTTACCATACATTTCCTTGTATGCGAATAATAACTTCGAAATCACTCTATCGATAGCTCTGATAAAATCCGTAAATCCTACGATTCTTGAGTGTATTATAGAACTATTCATTATTAAATGCGCATATATTCAATATTCATCACTGATTTGATGCATTTACACCTGGACTTCCAAAGTCGGAAACTCTTCAAACCTCCTCATTATAGGTGAAGATGAACAATGTCAAATATCAACGCTTGACAAACAGATCTATCAGAAGTACCCTAAATTAGTTATGAGGGGTCTTAACAGGCACATATAACCATTTGGTCAAAACGGATACAGGAGGAACAGCATGGAAAAAGGCACAGGCAGAACCTCGAAGAAAAAAGGCTTCTCGAAGGAAGTCTCTTCGAAGATGGACAGCAGTATGAGGCGTCTGCTTCTGCAGAACGAGGATGAAATCCGAAAGCGGTACAGGACCGACCTCAGCCGGATCAGGAAACGAAGCAAGGAGATCCGGGAAATTACCCCCAAACTCCGCTCCATTGCCACTGACAGGGAGAGAAATACATTCATCCGCTACAGGGAATCGCTCCTTGCGGAACTTCTCCCGAGAAGGGATCTCTTTGCGGTCTTTCCGGATTTACTGAAGCCATTGAAGATAAGGGCGATAGTAAACTTCACAGGTAACAGAAGCGATCTTGAAAATCTGGGAATAGAGGTTCACTCTCAGGCTCAGGATATATTCACCATAACAGGTACCCAGAAGCAGCTGAATGATTTGGTTTCAAAGCCTTCATGCAGAAGACTCAGATCACCCAGAATGCTCTTCCCTGAAGTTGAGGATGCATGCGGACAGGCAGAGATCACAGAGATTCACGACCCGAGGCCAGCAAATCCCAACGGCTTCCAGGGTGATGGAATCCTTATCGGGATCATCGATTCCTGTCTTGATGTAACACATCACGGATTCAGGGATCCGACACCGGGTGCACATGACTCCAGGGTACTCTATTACTGGGCACAGATTAATCATACTCAGGATCCCTGGGGCAACCCTGTTGTTCAACCAGCCGCTCCTGGT
>JAUVUL010000147.1 GCA_030600975.1 Candidatus Aegiribacteria sp. | reverse complement strand
CTTTACCGGTCTTGTTTTCAAAATGCTTCTCGAAGCAGGTATGATTTCTGAGAAACTGGTGAAAACTTGAACTCCTGGAAGCACAGCGGCTACAGCGTTCACTGCGGTGCACCCATGAATGCCGATGACATTAAGTGTCGTAAGACACTGAGCGAAAACATATCAAAGGTTCCATTCTCACTTGAGAGGATGAGCTTCAACGAGAACTAAAAGACAGAGAAAGGTAAGCCCGGCCTTGAAGAGGCCAGGCTTACTTCATTAACAGTTAGCTAAATGTTCCAGCTCATTTCAGCCATCTGCTTGTAGATATTCCATCTGCGGCTAACCTCTTCCTGCGCATCTTTCAGTAGTTTAGCAGCATGCTCAGGCTTGGTTTTCGTCAGGCTCTTGAAACGGGCCTCGTTATACGCGAAGTCCTTGAACGTGATCGACGGATCCTTGCTGTCAAGCATCAGAGGTTTTCCATCGATATCTATTCTTCTGGGATCGAACCGCAGAAGCGGCCAGAACCCGCAATTAACAGCGTTCTTCTGCTCATCAAGACCGCAGGTCATATCAATACCATGAGCGATACAGTGAGTGTAAGCGATTATGATACTCGATCCCTTGTAGCTTTCAGCTTCCACAAAAGCTTTAACGGTCTGATTGTAATTCGCTCCCAGTGCAACCTGAGCCACATAGATATTGCCGTAGCTGATGCAAAGCATGGCCAGGTCCTTCTTGGGCTGAGGCTTGCCTGAATCAGCGAATTTGGCGACTGCAGCAAGTGGAGTAGCCTTGGAACATTGTCCTCCAGTATTGGAGTACACTCCGGTATCAAGGACCAGGATGTTCATATCCCTGCCCTGAGCAAGAACATGATCCAGTCCTCCGTAACCGATATCGTAAGCCCATCCATCGCCTCCGATTGTCCAGACACTCCTGTGTACGAAATAATCGACTACGCTTTCCAGCATTCGTGCATCCATTGAATCGATCTTTGACAGAGCCTTCCGAAGTTCCTCGACCCTTTCGCGCTGTTCGGAGATATCACTCTCGGTGTTCTGCTCAGCATTCAGGATAGCTTCCGCAAGGTTATCACCAACCTGGGAAGATAGTTTTTCGAGGAATTCCCTGGCTATCTGAGTATGTTTATCAGCAGTGAGCCTGAATCCGTAACCGAATTCCGCGGCATCCTCGAAAAGACTGTTGTTCCAGGCGGGACCTCTACCGTCATGGTTTTTGGAGTAAGGTGTGGTGGGCAGGTTCCCCCCGTAAATGGAGCTGCATCCCGTCGCGTTGGCGATTACCGCCCTGTCTCCATAAAGCTGTGTCAGGAGCTTCACGTACGCGGTTTCGCCGCATCCAGCGCAGGCGCCGGAGTACTCAAAAAGCGGCTGAAGCAATTGCGATTCCTTCACTATTAAAGGATTCAATTCATTACGGTCGTAGTCGGGAAGATCGAGGAAGAATCTGAAATTTTCCCGCTCCGGCATACGGAGGGGTAACTGAGCGACAAGATTGATAGCTTTTCTCTCAGGATTATCCTTTTCCTTGGCGGGACATACATGCACGCATGTTCCGCACCCTGTGCAATCCTCCGGGGCTACCTGGATAGTGAATCTCAGATCCTTGAACTTACCGCCCTTTGCATCTGTGGACTTGAAAGTATCAGGTGCATTCTCGAGGAGAGCACCTTCGTATACTTTCATCCTGATGGCAGCATGGGGACAGACCAGGCTGCAGAATCCGCATTGAATACACATGTCAGGATCCCATACCGGGATATCAAGGGCCACATTCCGCTTTTCCCATTGAGTTGTTCCCGTTGGCCAGCTTCCATCTGCTGGCATATCGGAAACTGGAATACTGTCACCTTCCATCCTGATAATCTTTGCGGTTACCCGTTTTACGAACTCGGGAGCTTCATCAGGAACGGTAGGAGGCATTTCTATGGTGCTTGTAACCTTATCCGGATAGTTCACCTCGAAGAGATTGGCCAGGGTATGATCCACCGCATCGAAGTTCTTCTGAACAATATCATCACCTTTTATTCCGTAGGTTTTCTGTATGGTCTCCTTTATCTTCTCTATGGCTTCATCCCTGGGTAGAATACCTGAAATCGCGAAGAAGCAGGTCTGCATGATTGTATTGATGCGCACACCCATACCGGTAACCTTAGCAACGTCATACGCGTCGATAACGTAGAATTTGAGTTTCTTCGCGATCATTGCCTCCTGTACAGACCTTGGAAGCCTTTCCCATACCTCATCTTTTCCGTACAGAGAATTGAGCAGGAATGTACCTCCCTCTTCTGCGTATCCGAGCACATCGTACTTCTCAAGGAAGATGCTCTGGTGACAGCCGACAAAATCGGCTGCTGAAATCAGGCATGTCTGCCTGATAGGTTCAGGACCGAACCTGAGGTGACTGACAGTTCTTGCGCCTGCCTTCTTTGAGTCGTAAACGAAGTAGCCCTGTGCGTAATTGTCCGTTTCCTCGCCAATAATCTTGATGCTGTTCTTGTTGGCGCCAACGGTTCCATCGGAACCGAGACCGATGAACACAGCCTGAACTGTATTGGGAAATTCGAGCTTAAAGGTGAAATCAACATCCAATGATGTATTTGTTACATCATCGTTGATACCTAAAGTGAAATGATTCTTGGGTTTCGGTTTCCTGACCTCATCAATAACAGCCTTCACCATTGCAGGGCAGTACTCCTTGCTTGATAACCCGTATCGGCCTCCGATGACTCTAATATCGTTTCTGCCGTTCTCCACCAGTGTCGTAATAACATCAAGGTACAGAGGCTCTCCCGGAGCACCGGATTCCTTCGTTCTGTCAAGTACGGCGATATTCTTCACTGTATCGGGAATAGCTCTGAGAAGAGCTTCCTTGTGGAACGGTCTGTAAAGCCGGACCTTTAAAAGTCCAACTTTTTCACCCCTGCTGCAGAGGTATTCCACTGTTTCATGAGCGGTTTCGCATCCTGATGTCATCTGCATTACTACAGTATCGGCATCCGGAGCGCCCTCATAGTCAAACAGATGATAGTTTCTTCCAGTAAGCTCACCGAACCTGTCCATGTAATCCTGTACTATTCCCGGAGTAGCAAGATAATAGGGATTAACCGTTTCCCTTCCCTGGAAGTAAACATCCGGGTTCTGGCTGGTACCCCTTAAAACCGGATTGTTCGGATCTAGACATCTGTTCCTGATTGCAATAATAAGCTCGTCATCGATCATACTTTTAAGAACCTCGTCCGGTACCAGTTCTATCTTCTGGATCTCATGGCTGGTTCTGAAGCCGTCGAAGAAATGGACAAAAGGTATTCTTGACTTAAGTGTCGATGCATGGGCTATAACCGCCAGATCCATTGCCTCCTGGACAGAGGCACTTGCAAGGAGAGCGAAGCCCGTCTGTCTGACTCCCATGGTGTCACTGTGATCTCCGAATATTGACAATGCCTGGCACGCAAGGCTTCTGGCTGATACATGGAACACTGCAGGCGTAAGCTCGGCAGCGATCTTGTACATCGTGGGTATCATCAGCAGAAGACCCTGGGACGCGGTAAAGGTTGTTGTAAGCGCGCCGGTCTGAAGTGCCCCGTGTATAGCCGCGGAAGCACCTCCTTCGCTCTGCATTTCCTGAACCAGGGGAATCGTTCCCCAGATATTCGTTTTTCCCTGAGATGACCAGGCGTCCGCGTATTCTCCCATGCCGCTGGAGGGGGTGATAGGATAGATGGCTATTACCTCACTCAGCTTGTGACCCATACGAGCTGTCGCTTCGTTGCCGTCAATGGTGATCATTTGCTTGCCCATTTTGCTCCGTCCTGTTCTGTATAGATAAACAGTATATTGGTTTTTATAACATCTTTCCCTTTGACCTCGGGAATGGAATCACGTCACGTATGTTCTCCATCCCGGTGAGATACATCAATAGTCTTTCGAATCCGAGTCCGAATCCTGCGTGGGGAGCGGAACCCCATTTTCTTAAATCGAAGTACCAGGAATAATCGTTCAAATCAATACCGCACTCCTTCGCGCGGATGTTGAGAACATCCAGTCTTTCCTCTCTCTGGCTGGCACCGACAAGTTCACCGACTTCAGGGAACAGAAGATCAGTACAGGCCACCGTTTTCCCGTCATCGTTCAGCCGCATATAGAAAGGTTTCATAGCTGCCGGATAATCGGTTACGAAAACAGGACATCCGAAGTGCTCATCGGTAAGGAATCTCTCGTATTCAGTGGAAATACCGATTCCCCATTCGGGTGCAATTTCGAAAGCGCCGCTGTTCTTCTTTAAAAGGTCAAACGTATCAGTATATGTGATTCGAGCGAAATCGCTTTCCATGAGCATGCTGTAGCGCTCCTTGAGTTCGTTTTCATAGAACCTGCTGAAGAAGGAAATATCATCCTGGCATTTTTCATGAAGATAACGGGCCGTAAATTTAATGAAATCCTCTATCAGAGAGATATCATCATCCAGGTCGAAGAACGCCATCTCGGGTTCAATCATCCAGAATTCTGCTGTATGAAATCTTGTATCGGATGGATCAGCCCTGAAAGTAGGGCCGAAGGTGTATACTTTTCCCATAGCGAGGGCAAGAGGTTCAGCCTCAAGCTGTGCGCTTACGGTAAGAAAAGCCTGTCTCTTGAAATAATCCGTCGAATAATCAACATCACCGTTTTTCAGAGTAATGCTGTCAAGTGGCATGGAGGTAACCTGGAATGCTTCTCCGGCCCCCTCGGCATCGCTTGTGGTAATAACCGGCGCATGGATAAAGAAGAAACCGTTATCATCGAAGAACCTGTGGATTGCAAGGCTGAGGTGGTGGCTCATCCGGAATACTGCGCCGAAGGTGTTGGTTCTGACCCTTAAGTGGGGCATTGATCTGAGGAATTCGATGGAGTGCTTTTTCTTCTGAAGAGGATAATCATCTCCGACCGGGCCGATTATTTCCAGGTTTTCCGCATTGATCTCCCTGGACTGTTCAGCGCCGGGCGATTCGACGATCCTCCCGGATACTTTAATGCAGGCTCCGGTGGCCAGTCCTGAGATGTCGTCGAATTTATCCCGGTCGAATACGACCTGCAGGGGGGAAGAAACAGAACCGTCTGTTATGGATGCGAACGCAACATTCTTACCTGATCTCGCAGTTCGAATCCAGCCGTATACGGTTACTCTATCCTCTTTGCATTCTCCCTCGAGAACGGATTTAACGGATGTTCGCTCAATCATCAGGTCCCCCAGTTAACGGGTAGCCCGGGAATAAGATTCCCGGCTCGTTTGAATATTAATAATTCGGAGAGTTTAATCTATGAAGGGAGCGGTGTTCCTGCAATAGTTCAGTTCGGTCTCAAGTTGGTTCGTATGTTTTTCAGTGGTTTCTCAACAGACGATTTTTTAAACCCCAGAGCCTTTCCCTGCCAGGTGTCCATTCGTTTCATCTCTCCATGAATCCTGTTCAGAATGGGCATCTTATGCAGAGACCATTGGGGCGCAACGGTCAGTTTGTCGGGAGCTTCTCCGGTGAGTCTGAGTATCACTACGCCCGGTTCAGTGTGTTCAAGGAAAAGGATCACCATTTCAACGTATTCCTCCATTGCCATAAGTTCGATTTCGCCTGCTGCGAATTGATCTGCAATGGGGGTATTTTTTACTACATGCAGATTCTGAAGCTTGACACCATTTGTACCGGTCTTTCTTATAAACGCGGCATCAGCCAGCACTGTTTCTCTGCTGGAACCGGGATAACCTAATATCATGTGGGCAGCGGAGAAGATCTTCCTTGAGTGCAGAGCTCTGAAGGAAT
>JAUVUL010000255.1 GCA_030600975.1 Candidatus Aegiribacteria sp. | reverse complement strand
GTGCTGTCCATACAGGAGAAGTTGAACCGAACACTGTAACTGTTGGGATTCCAAGTACAGCTGAAACATGCACTCCTCCCGAATCGTTTCCTGCTGTAAGCTCCGCTGCGAGCAGGCGGGAAGCCAGACCTGAAAGTGTGAGATCGGTCCTGACTTCGGAAAGGGGCACGCCCGTTGCGATTTCTCTTAGGGTCATCTCCTCCTCCGGGGAACCGTAAAACACGGACGGGAGCCCTGTACTTTCGAAAAGCCTGCGGGCCAGTTCCGGGAAACGGGGCCACATTTTAGCGCTGCCGTACCTTGCCCCGGCGAAATACGCTGTATGCGGTTCACCTTCCGGTTCAACTGCAGGTTCCAGTGCTACGTCTTTTCCGGAAGCACCGGCTGCAAGCGCCAGATTCTCATAATCAAGGGAATGGTGATGAGATCGACCGGAAGGAGGTCTTATCCCCCTTGTCAGAAGAAGTCTCCTCATATCTGTCCTGTACCCTATCCGCTCAGGTATACCCGACAGGAAGCCCTGTAATGCTGACCTGAAGGAGTCTGTCATAAGAAGAAGCCTGGTAGAATTATCCCTTTTTATCCTTCCGGATGTAAAGACATTAAGTGATGGAAAGAAAACCGGAATAAGCCCGGATACCCGTGGATGGCTCCATAAGCTCATGCCGGGATACTCCGCAGCAAGCATCGAAATGGCTGGAAATGACATTACAAGATCACCGAGCCAGTTCGGTGTTCTGATGACCAGAGTCAAACTACCATCCTTTTTTCAGGAGCTTGACCCATGCTTCAGCGAATTCGTCCTCGTTCGATGCCGGTTCTCTGTCTTTCCATTTTAAGAAGTTGCCGGATCTGTCAAGGCCTACGACTGGTACTCCATGGGCGCATGCGTCTCCCCATTGATCATCCGAATCGGTTAGTACGGCGGATGCATCAGCAATGATCACTGTCTTTATCTCTCTGTCCAGGTGATTGAAATCACTGTTTTTACCGGATAACGTTACGGTTCTGAGTGGTATTTCGGCCCTGCGCTTTTCGAGAACTGACATGGCAGATGGTGTAGTGACTATATACGGCAGCATCCTTCCAGAAACCGGGGCAATCTTATGCTCCACCAGCTCTTCTATCCGATTCGGGACAGCCGGTTTCCAGTCCGCATCGTAAGTAAGCCCGATGGTACTGCACATCTCGGAAAGAATATCGGGATAGACGTTCGCTTTGGTCTTTACTCTGAAGTTAATATATGGCGATGAATGGCTGAGAGGAGCCATACGTATTCTGCAGGATGTTCTGGAAAGTACCTTTTCATCTTCACTGAGGACGGTTGCATAAGGGTGTACCAGAATTGTTCCAACTGAAATGGAATCTCCTTCGATCGTATCGGGTATCCTCGGACGGCCTTCGTAGGAATGAACAGTGGGTCTGAGCCGAAGCATGTTGAAAAGAACGCTGTCCCTTATGCTGCAGATAACGACAAGTTTTTTATCAGGGAATTCCCTGTGAAGGGTGTTCATGATATAGATAGCCGGCCAGACATCCGATTCCTCAGGCCCTGAATAAACCAGAAATCCATCCGGATCGATCAGATCATCGGGCAGGTGGATGAACCTGTTGTTCAATCCTGCACCAACCAATCCTCCAAAGATTCTTCTTAACAGTTTCCCGAATACGTGTTTCATTCCAGATCCTCCAGAAGAAGCTCGGCAAAATGCCTTGAAATGGCAGTGAATTCGTCTCCCGAGTATAGTGATTGAAGTGTTGACATGGCTTCACCGAACCTGTTCTGCTCCTGAAGGCTGAGCGCAAGTGATATGAGTGGCAGGCCTTCGCCGGGGAAGTTTACCGCGAGAAAGACGGCAATATCTTCCGCTTCTTCGTACTTGCCCGTCTGAATAAGTACGAAACTGAGATCCAGGGCAGAGTAGAAGCGCTGTCTTGTCGATCCCGCCTGTTCAATTGAAAGCCTGAACTGCGTGGCAGCTGCCTGACCGTTACCCCTGAACTGCGCGGCAAGCCCCTTTGCTCTGCTTTCAAGCCAGCTGCTTCCCTGAACCGAATCAAGGGCTGAGCACGCATATTCCGGCATACCGCAACTCCAGCTAAGGCGCGCATACCAGAAATCGAAAAGGGACGATTCAAAGGGAAGCTGCTCAAGCTGCATTAAAAGATCGAAGGCATGTTTGCTGCTTCCGGAGTAAAGGGCTTCCTCAAGGAACCTGCTGAGGATTCTGGCTTCACCGGAGAAGTCGTTATCTTCGTAATAAGCATGTCCGGCTGCAACGAAATCACCAGCAATCTCCAGTTCAGCCCCGTTTGACAGGAACAGGGAAAGCGTAAGAGTCAGATTGATAAACATAATTTACTCCAGAAATCTCGATAGCATCCTTCTTAGAAGGCGGAGATAACTCAGAAGGCCGGTTAGTGCGGAAAGAAGAGCTATTATCATTAGTGGTGTATAAAGGGACTGGAAAATGTGCTTCTGTGGGAACGTAAGCCTTCCAGCCGCTGTTATCAGAAGAAGATAACTGGCAAGTATGGCAAGACGCTCACCTGTTGTTATTGTAACAACAGGAACATGAACACTCCAGGAAATTGCCGCAAGTAAAAAGAGAAGAAGAAGATGATACCCGGCAAGTACACCGGCGACTGTCGTGTCAATGGCTCCAAGAGAGAATGATAGAGCTATGAGTGTTATCGATATAAAGAGCTTGTCAGCTATGAAATCCATTACCTTCCCGGGGTAGGATGTTTTTTTCAGCCTTCTGGCAACCCATCCATCAAGGTAATCAGAAATTGCACATACAAGGATGACCCAGAAGAGTACATTGAGGTTCAGTGACCTGTAGATTATCAGAATTACCGCTGCAGCTCCAAAGAAGCGTATACAGGATATCGATGCAGGGATAATCGCAAAACTGCCGGCTATCTGCTGTGCTTTTTCTTGTATTTCGATGTTCAGCTGCTTCAGGAAAGCCCAGCCTTTTTTCGTATCAGTTATCATTGCTCGGCTCCGGCGCGGGCACCGTCTGAAAACAGGCTGTCAAGGGATCTCATACCTATCCAGTCCTTCTCCCAGTGGTACGATGACTGAAAAAAAAGATCGGCAATCATATCAAGATCCGACGAATCAACAAGAAGGTCCGGATGGAAACATCCATCCTGTGAACTGTTCATCCATCCGAGGTAAAGTACGGCGGCTAGAGTATAAGCGTAATCGTCATCTTCAAGGTCTGGAGGGATGGTGAGATCCGAGGTCATAACGCTGTGCATATCGAATCGACCATACCATGAAAGGGCAATTCCAAGATCCCTTCTGGAAACTGGTACTATCCTTCCCCTTCCCTCCATCCATATTTCAGCATACTCTATTCTGCCTGAAGCCACAAGCAGATGCACCAGAGGTATAAGCGCATTTCTGTTTCCATTTTTCAGCTGGGTCACCAGGATTCTCTCGCTCATTACCGATTCACCGGCTGAATCATCCAGGAGTCCATATCCTGAAGCCATCATCCAGAAATCATGACTGGTGTAAATGGGTGAAGCTGAAATGGAAGAATACAATAGAAGTACAGTGGAAAGGAGTAATATGGAGCGGGTAACGGGGGTCGAACCCGCGACATTCAGCTTGGGAAGCTGACACTCTGCCAACTGAGTTATGCCCGCCCTGAAATTTTTTTAAAAACTGCTGAAAGATTCGGGCGAACAACTGTAGATGAAGTCTGAAGATTCGTCAAGATGCTTAACCTTTCTACTACGATGACGAATAATGACGCCCTGAAACGGGCGGGCTCTGAAAATCCCTCAACTCACCTGTGTATACCAGTCGGGCTTCACCCTGAATCCAGGGTTTATCATTATCGACTCCCACAGTTAGAACCTGACCGCTTCTGACATAAACAGAAACAGGAAGTTCAATAAGATCCTTCTCATATGAGATCAATGCGGCAGCAACTGCTCCCGTTCCACAGGCGAGTGTTTCCGCTTCAAGGCCTCGCTCAAAGGTTCTGATAATAATTTTTCCATCTCTGATAGAGACAAAATTAACATTCGCCCCTGCTGGACCAAATAAATCAGAATATCGGATATCAGGAGCAATCAGGTTTACATCCACCTCATCAATTTTTTCTACAAAAATAACAGCATGTGGAACTCCG
>JAUVUL010000091.1 GCA_030600975.1 Candidatus Aegiribacteria sp. | reverse complement strand
TCCTTGATGCGGAGAAACGCTTCACGGATTCAAGCACCCAGTTCTGGCTTCCATCATTCAGGGATCTTCCGCAGTATTCGCATTCACCGGTGCTGCCGCCTTCGTAAGGCGCTCCGCAGCCGGGGCAGTGGGATGATCTGAAGCTCTGATCAACAGCGGTTCTTATGCCATGTTTACGGACCAGAGTATATATCTGGGGTCTTATGATCTTCCGCCCTGTTACACGTACCTTTACCCCTTCGTTTCTCCGGGCATTTATACCTGACCATTTTACGAGAACTTCGATCCTGTCCATTCGGTTCTTCGATCCGGAAATAATGTTCTGAACTTCTACAGTACCTACCGCTGCATCCTTGAAAAAGAGCCAGCCGTTATCACCCCTGGTACCGGACATCTGTTTTTCGAATCCTTCAAGAAATGATGGAAGAGCAACCTTCCTTGCCTCGGAAACATCGTTGGTGAACCAGGTTTTTATCAGCCTCCAGAAAATTACGGAAGTTCTGTCTTCGATGTGCTGCAGGTTGAAGCCCGGGTCTATGACCTCCATGTTCTCAAACCCCGGAATGAGGGACTTGTCGGATACCACGTTCCATTCCATTGACTGGGTTATTTCAGCAAGCACCCAGTCATATTCGCCGCTGGTAAGAACAGAATCACAGTTTTCACATATACCGGTGTCACTGAGTTCAATATGCGCTCCGCAGTTCGGACAGACTCCTTCTACAAGACCTCTTCCCTCAAGGGTCTGGACCCCTGGTTTTCTCAGAAAACTCCAGTATTCGGTAAATGGCGCGGAGGTGTTTCTCCGGATCCTTTTCCCGGTCTTCAGGTCAACATCAGTATCGTCAGCCCTGGCAGTTATTTCTACGTGAATCGTGTCGAAGTGAGAATCACTGAAAACACCAACAATTCTGGTGCTCTGAACCGTTATGTTCTCCATCCTGTTTCTGTATCCTTCAGCCTTCTGCATTTCAATCTGAAGGCTGAACCGCTCATCTATCCCGTCTGAGATGAACTGATTGACAGATGAAAGGTCCTGATTCGACCAGGCCTCCTGAAGGGCTATGAAAGCCCTGTTCACCTTCTGAAGGAAATTCTCATTCGAAAACCCCGGATCTCTCTGTTTCAAAGCACCCAGAGCATTCTGCATTTCCTGATGCTCCTGCTCTCTTCTGAGTTTTCCGGCCTTCGTAATAGTATGTGTTTCGTATCCGCCTTTCGCCTTCTTGCCGAATTTTATCATAAGGATTATCACTACTATCAGAAGGGGTACACCTATGAGCGGTTTGTGGATGGCAAGCCTGATAAGAAGGTAAAAGATGTATCCCGCTCCGCTGCCTCCTCCCCCTCCTCCTCCTCCGCCTGAGCCACCGTAGCTTCCTCCTCCGCCGGCCCTTGCAAAAACGGTGGTTGCAAGAACGAGCAGAATACCGGACAATATGAGAAAAAACAGAACTCTTCTATTTCCATCGGATCTGAACACAAATACCCTCCTTATAATAACTGGATCAGTATAGTGTATATTTTTATGTCCCATGTGTCCATAGCTGTATCTGCAGTTATAATCATTTGCACGGAATAACACCTTATCATGTATTTCCTGATGGGTTGATATATTATTGAAAGGATGTCTCCATATGCGCATAACAGCAGCGATCTTCATTGCTCTGCTCGCAACCTTTGTATCCTGCGGCGGTGACTCTGAGTCTGAAACGGTGGATTCCCCTTCCACAGTCGATACTGCAATTACAGAAGAACCCGTGATAACAGATGTGTCAGAACAACTGCAGGAGACTGTAGAAACTGTTCCTGTAACAGCGGATCCTGCGGGGCTATGGGATACGACCATGGGTCAACTGGAACTGGCAGTGGATGATTCCGATAATGTTACGGGTGAATATCCGCTGGGATCTATTGAAGGAACTCTGACGGGTAATATCCTTGAATTCACTTATTATGAAGGTTCCCTCTCTGGAGAGGGTACATTTACCTTTGAAGATGGTTTCAGTTCCTTCACCGGTGTTCAGGACATATCCGGAACTGAGTTTGTCTGGGACGGAATAAGACTTCAAATCATATGAAGGAACAGTTAACTTTACCTGAAATACTGCAGGAAATAGAGGTTTCAAACCATATTACTCCTCCGCCCCTTACCGAACAGCAGGTTATGGATGCATGGGCTGATGTCATATCTGACCTTGTCAGGTTCGGGAACAGCGAAGTTGTTACGCTTGTTGTTAACGATGCTACAAGGCCGGCTTCCTTTCCCATGATCGCGCCTCTGGAAGAAATTCTCGGTAATAAAGTTAGAATCCTCTTTGCTACCGGAACCCACAGGCCAGTTACGGCGGAGGAGAGATCAGCCCTTCTCGGAGGTTGCTTCCCGGATGCTCCCTGGAAGAGCAATGACTGCGATTCGGAGGATATGGTTTACATCGGCAGGACTCAAATCGGTACACCGGTAAGCATGGATCCATGGCTATTCGATGGGAATCCCGTAATAGCTGTAAATTCTGTCGAACCCCACTATTTTGCGGGATATACCGGTGGAAGGAAATCTTTTCTTCCAGGCGTTTCCTGCAGGGAATCCATAGTAATGAACCACTTCCATGCCTGTATGCCGGGAGCGCTGCCCGGGAGGCTTGATGGCAACCCTGTACACGCAGACATGATGGATGCTCTCTCCTTGCTGGAGGATAGAGTGGAGATTCTGCAGGGGAACGGAGTTGTACACCGTAGCAGGCTGGTGCATTTTTTCGCAGGCAGGTGCAGGGAATCTTTCATAAAAGCATCCGAGGCTTCAGCAGTCCTGTCTACGGTTTCCGTTCCATACAGATCCCCGGTAGTTATCCTTCATCCAGGAGAACCTCTGGATATAAATCTCTATCAGTCGGAAAAAGCCATATACAACTGTGACTCAATCGTTGAGGATGGTGGTTTCCTTCTTCTTATCAGCTCATGCGGGGAAGGTCTCGGGGCGGATCATCTTGAGAAGGCCTTTATAACATCCATGGATGAAGCCTGGAACACTCCCGAGAGACATCAATACAATCTGGGAGATCATACCATAGTCCGGCTCAAGAATATGAGGAACAGGATAAATCTAGCGCTTTCAAGCAGCCTGCCTGACAGTATTGTGGAAGGAATGGGTATTGAACCTGTTCATGATATCGAATCATGGGTCACAGAGAAAAAATGCGACAGGCCCGTTTTCATATCTGGAGCGGGTTTTGTAGTGCCTGTCGTGGAAGATAGCTGATATGTGGAGCCTAAAAACCCGACTATTTCCTCTGTTTGTGGTGATCGTTCTTGTCTGGGTATTCTTCTACTACAGTTACAGTCTGGTATCCCGTCTCAGGGAAGCCAGAGTAAATGCAAACGAAACCATAGCATGGTTCTGGGCGGGGGCGCAGGTTCCCATGAGCAGACTGGCAGAGCTTGGTATGATGTACGTTTGCTCAGGATGTGGTTCAACAACCCCTGCATACGGGTTTGAATCGGATTCCAGTATAACGAGATTCTGTCAGGAATGCGGCTTAGTAACCGAATGGTACTTCGTGTCCATGGAAGGCATTGAGGAACGGGAACGGCTTTTCTACAGAACCAGGAGGCTCTTCAAAGATCTGGTTAATAGGCTGGATTATACGACTATTCTTTCCGATACGGATATGGTACCCCAGGTTGTTAACGGCATTGCGGTTGCAGACACGATGAGCGAAGAGAGTCTTAAATCGCTGATGCTGCTTACTGAGGAACTTGACGCTGAGAACGCGCCAGTTCCAATAATGGATTCCTTTGGCGAAACCATCGGATATCTTCATTACGGATCGGATGAACTGGCGAAGGAACTTCTAATTGTGCCGTATATTGAACTCGGTATCTTAGTTATACTGGTTCTCCTGTTTTTCTACGTTATCAGGATAGAGATGAAGAAGGAAAAGGAGCTGTCCTGGATCGGGTTTGCCAGGGAAACAGCACACCAGATCAGTACTCCTCTTTCATCCCTTATGGGCTGGATAGAACTGCTCAGGGAGAAGCCTGAAGCTGAGACGGATAAAGAATTCGCAGAAGCCCTGGAATTTATCGAGAATGATGTTGATAGATTAAAACAGATAGCCAGCAGGTACGGCCAGATGGGTAAGAAACCGAAGCTTGAGAAGTGTATGATCAATTCTGTTATTCTCGATTCGGTACACTATTTCTGTGGGCATCCAGGCTTCCTGACTGATAATATGAATCTGGAAACTGAACTGAAATCCGAGTATCTGATCGATCTTAACAGGGTCTTATTCAGCTGGGTCATCGAAAATCTTCTGAAGAATTCAATAGCCGCTCTTAAGGAAACAAGAGGCGGAATAATCAGGATAAGCACAAGGGATATTCAGGAAGGGTCGGGGCTGGTTGAAGTGGAAATAGCCGATAATGGAAAGGGAATCCCATTTGCCGATCAGAAAAGGATTTTCAAGACGGGTTTCAGTACAAGACGGGGAGGATGGGGACTGGGTCTTACACTGAGCAGGCGTATTGTAGAGCATTACCATAATGGAAATCTGCGTCTGAAAGCCAGCTCGCCTGGAAAAGGAACCACTTTTATAATAATGCTGCCCGCTATATCGGAGGATGCTGAATGATCACTGTCCTATGGGTTGACGATGAGATACAGCATCTCAGAAGTCATATAAGATTCCTTGAAAAGCACGATTACAGTGTGCTTACCGCGCACAGCGGACAGCAGGCACTTGATGTACTGCAAAAAAACCAGGTTGACATCGTTCTTATGGACCAGATGATGGTGGGTATGGATGGAATGGAAACCGTAACCCGCATCCGGAAAAACTATCATGTGCTTCCAATCGTCATGGTTACTCAGAGTGAGGAAGAGGAACTCATGGATCTCGCTATAGGTGGTGAGGTTGATGATTATCTGACAAAACCCGTGAACCCCAGCCAGATTCTTCTTGTAATAAAAAGGTTACTGATGGGCAACCGCCTTAAAACCCAGAGAGCCGCCAGAGAGATGGTCGATCAGACAACCAGGGTCATGGATATGCTCAGTCATGAGATGGACTGGAGGAAATGGGTCAATATCTACCGTTCATGGGTTGAGAAGGATGTTGCTTCGAGCGGTTCCCTTACGGACGAAATGCGGAGCGTTGACAGGAACAGGTTCAGTGATCTGGAGCTTAATTTCTCAAAACATGTTGAACTCAAGTATCGAGACTGGATATCCGATACAGGTCCGGATTCTCCTCTCATGTCGCACAATTATCTTGAACGGGTAGTGGTTCCTCAGATGGAATCTTCCGATGAACTTGTTATGATGGTAATAGACTGCATGAGGTATGACCAGTGGCTTACTATGGCACCCATACTGGAGAAGTGGTTTCATATTGAGACCGATTTCATGCTTACTGTGCTTCCATCTGCGACACCCTACAGCAGAAACTCCATTTTCGCAGGCCTTCTTCCAAGAGATATCTGGAGATTCTACCGGCATAAGTGGGATGAGAATTACGGAGAAGCCGGATTAAACAGACATGAGCATTATTTCCTTACGGAAGCACTCAGAAGATTGGGCTGTAGCAGGAGTATCCAGCCGGAATATGCAAAGATAAGCACCAGAAGAGAGGGAGAAGCACTGATACATTCCCTCTCAAAATCTCTCAAGAATGGTTTTTTTGCGGTAATAGTCAATTACATAGATCATCTGACCCACGGCAGGTCAGAGCTTGATCTTATCAGGGACCTGGCTCCCGATGTAACAAGCTTCAGAAAACTGGCCGAGACATGGTTCAGATCTTCATTTCTGAAGGATTTATTCCATACCCTTGCGGCAAGGGGATCTACAGTTGTGATTACCAGTGATCATGGTTCCGTTTTTTCATCCCGGGAGACAAGGATTAAGGGCAGAGGGGTTTCAGGCAGTATAAGATTCCGTTTTGGAAACTCAATGTCAGCTGATCCAAAGGCGGTTATTGCTGCAAGGAATCCGGCTGACTGGGGTTTACCCAACGAAAGACCTTCAAAGAGCTATCTCTTTGCGAGATCGGATTATTTCATGATGTTCCAGAACATACCCAGGGAAGAGATGCACAAATTCAGAAATACTTTCCAGCATGGCGGAGTCTCGCTTGAGGAGATGATAGTTCCCAGTATAATCCTGAAGCCCAAGAGTATGAGATGATCGATCAGGTTGCCCTGGAGAAGCTTGCCGGCTGCATCGCCTGGCGCATGGGACCCGGCAGCAGACTTTTTCTTTCCGGTGATCTGGGCACAGGAAAATCTGTATTCGCAAGGGCAGTTCTCAGGGAACTGGGAGTGAAAGGCAGTATCCCAAGTCCAAGCTTTATAGTGGATGCTGTTTACATCGCCGCCGGTCTGGAAATCCATCACATAGACCTGTACAGGCTGAAGGGAATTCCTGATGAGATGGAGTTCTACGGGATTTACGCAGCCCTGCAAAGCGATGCCGCAATAATTGTTGAATGGGCTGAGCGCCTGGATGCGACCATTCTGAAGAACGGAATCTTCGTGAGCATCGATTTTACCAGTAATCCGATGATGAGGGAGGTGCAGGTTGATGACAGGAGTCTGGCTGGGAATTGAGACTACCACTGCCACCGGTGGAGTTGCATTAATGAAAAATGGAATGCTTCTGGCGGAGGAGTGTTTCCCGGTGAGGGCGACGCACTCAGAAAAAGTCCTTCCAGGTATTGCAAGACTTATGAAGCATGCTGAAGTAACACCTGAAGAGATTACCGGAATCGCCGTGTCATCGGGGCCGGGGTCCTACACCGGGCTTCGCATCGGAATCGCCACAGCCCAGGGATTATCTGCCGGATGGGGCATAGGCGCAGTGAGCGTAGAAACACTCAGAGTTCTTGCTTCATCAGTTACGGCCAATTGTCCTGTTCTTTCATGCATAATTGCGAGAAGTAAAGAAGTTTATGCTGCTGTTTATGAAAACAGTTCTTTCCAGGCCAGCGAGATTGTTCCTTCCGGTGTTTACAC
>JAUVUL010000071.1 GCA_030600975.1 Candidatus Aegiribacteria sp. | reverse complement strand
GCATTTCCGGAAAATGCAAAAAATTACGTGTTGTCCATAGAAAAACTCACAGGTGTGCAGGTTAAAGCCATCTCCACTGGACCCGCCAGGGAGGATCTGATCTGGAGAACCTAACCCCCGGGTTTGAACTGTTTGATACCCATTGCCATCTCTGTGATGAGCGGTTCAGCGGCGACCTCGACAAAGTGCTTGCCTCTGCGGCGGAATCAGGTGTTACAGGATTCATGGTTCCCGGTATATCGCTGAAAAGCAGTCTGAAGGCGGCTTTACTATCCGAAACACGAACCGGCGTATTCGCTGCGGCCGGGATTCATCCAAACGAATTCGATCCTGATTTTCAAGACAGTTCCGCTGGCTTACCTGAAATTCTTCTCCGCCCCCGGGTGATAGCTGTGGGAGAAACAGGACTGGATCTATACCGGGAAAGGACTTCTGTAGAGCATCAGATCAAGATCTTCAGAAAGCATATCAGGTTGGCGGAAGCATTTGGATTAACGCTTATAGTTCATTCCAGGAATGCAGAGAGGGAGGTTCTTGATGTTCTGGGTGATGATGTTTCCGTCCCGGTTATAATGCACTGCTATACCGGACCTTCTGACACCGCGCGGGAGGCTGCTGACAGGGGTTACTACATAGGGTTCGCGGGGCCGATGACTTTCAGAAAAAACCGCTGGTTGAGAGATCTTGCCGGATCGCTTCGGGTTGACAGGATTCTGATTGAAACGGATGCTCCCTATCTATCTCCTGAGCCTCTCCGGGGGAGACGGAACGAACCTTCCAATGTTAAGTACATAGCCGATGCCGTTTCAGAAATATGGGGTAGGGGTTTGGAGGAAACCGCCGGAACACTTATGAAGAACTCCCTGCAAGCCCTGCAGCTGGGACCCGTCCGAAGAACTGATCTTGTGTACTTGTTGTACGGGAATATTTACATGAACATTACCGGCAGGTGTACTAATCAATGCAGATTCTGCATTAAAGAGAGAGCGGATGGTATCGGAGGTTACTACCTGAAACATCATGGAGAACCTATCGAGGAGAGACTTGAATCCATTATCGGAACACTCAGACCCCACATGGGAAAAGAGCTTGTCTTCTGCGGATACGGTGAGCCGACCATGAGACCTGAACTTCTCAAGAGGCTTGCCCGAAGTACTTCCGATAGAGGGTTCTCCGTGAGGCTGAATACAAACGGGAGCTGTCTCACGAGGCTTTCCCCTGAAGAAACCGCAGAGCTTCTCGAGCCCTTTGATGCTGTAAGTGTCAGTTTGAACGCCTCCTGCAGAGATCAGTATAACAGTATCTGCCGTCCTGCGGATGGAAACGCATGGGACAGGCTGATGGAGTTCATAGAACTTGCGGGAAGGGCCGCTTCCGTCAGACTCACCGCTGTAAGATATTCGGGTGTTGATATGGAATCGGTAGAGAAACTGGCGAAGAGCCTCAGTCTGCCGCTTCGGATAAGAGGATAATGCTGATAACAGACCTGAAAAAGTATTTGAACAGAACCGGATTTTATCCGAACAGGAACCTTGGACAGAACTTTCTCATTAATTCTTCCATAGCCTCGAAGATCGCTGCGGAAATACCCGGACAAGGTAGTGTCCTGGAAATAGGACCCGGGTTCGGTTCCCTGACCGAAAAGCTTCTTCCACAATCCGAATCTCTGTCTGTGGTGGAAATATCAGGCAGAATGGCCTCTTTCCTGCAACGGAGGTTCAGCGATGAACGGCTGAACGTTATCCGGGCCGATTTTCTCAAGGTGGATCCTTCGGAATTGCCCGGCTATCCATTCATGACCATTGTCGGCAATCTTCCATATTACATATCCTCTCCCATTATTTTCAGAATGATCGAACAAAGTTTCAGGCATGTTCAGAAAGCTGTCCTCATGTTACAGAGGGAGGTAGCCATCAGATTGTCAACCCTTGACGGTGGTAAGGATTACGGTAAGCTTTCTCTTCAGATATGGCCGGTTTTCACTGTAGAGGATCTTATTGATGTTTCAGCGGAGGATTTTTACCCTGTTCCAAGAGTACTTTCCAGGGTAGTTATTCTGAATCGCCGAAGTAGACCCCTGATTCCGGAAGAGCTTTATTGTAGATTCAGAAGGATTGTAAAAGTATCGTTCGCTATGAGGAGGAAAACCATTTTTAACAACTTAAAACCGCTTCTGGGGAGGGAAGGGGTTCTTGAACTCCTTGAGATATCCGATATTGACCCTTCCCTCAGGGCTGAACAGCTTCCTCCTGAAAAGTTCATTAAGATGGCGGAGGCTATGCTGTGAAAAAATCGCTGATACTTCTCTCACTTATGTTCGCAAGCCTTAAAGCTGTTTCCATCGGTTACGATATCTCACTTGATCAGATCAAGGACAAGAGCAGCCTCATGAATTCTCTGTCTCTGTATCAGCAGCTGACATCAAGGATTTCCCTGAACGCGAACGCCTCTTTCAACGCTGAGAAGAATCAGGATCTCAACAGGTTCATAGACAGCAGGAGCGGAACTGCAAACCTGACATTCACACCTGTCAGAGGGGTTGAACTGGGGATAAATCTTTCCAGATCCATCAGCTTCGAAGAGAAGAACAATGAACTGATAAGGGACAGACTTAGCAACACTACTGCCGGGCAGATCCGATATACCCCGGCATCCTGGATGTCCATAAACATCGGACTGGGGGCTCACTTCATAGATTACATGAACCCCTCAGGCGACAGCATCATAACAGGTCATGACCAGGGTGGTGTGAGGAACGTTGATATTTCGATGAACAGGGCATTATTCCAGGGGATGAGCGGAAGTATCTCCTTCTCGGAGAACAGAACTCTTGGATACCAGACGGACACTGGAAACAATAATTTGTCCATCAGGATGAATTACGAATTTCCGGAGGCGTACGGAGGTGGAGGCCTTAACGCGCAGATCGGGGCAACGAAGTTGTTCACAACATATAAGGATTCCAACAGAACACAGAGACAGGATGACTGGTCCAGCAGTCTGTCCCTGGTGGTTCCCACCCCCTATGACAGGCTTTCTATGGAGATTTCAACCGCTTGGGATTTTTCAGACAGGTTCTACGAATACGCTGATCCTGATTCCGGGAGCGGCGATGGAGATGTCCTGGACAGACAGCAGAGATACAGGAACTTATCATCCTCCATCAGATACCAGATAATGGATAATCTTAGTCTGAATATGAGCCTTTCCAGGAACGTTATACGTATAGATCAGAAGAGAACGGCCACCGGAGTATCAACGCTCTTCAATACGTATTACGTTGATGATGACAGATTGTTCAGGGCCAGTCTCGACTACAATCCCGGAACCAGCAGAATCTCGTTTTACAGGACCATACAGCTTCTGAAACGTGATACATACGGAACATGGACGGATGTCTGGGGTGTCGAACACAGAGATAATAACGATTATGACCAGCTGAGAGAGGTTCTGTCCCTCAGTGCAGAGATACCTCTGAGCAGTCGAACCGTACTCAAGACGGTCATTCAGGGTCAGAGCAGGGAGATTATTTACATCATGTCCGAGCAGTCAGGCAACAGCAAGAGATCTTCTACCTACAGTATTGAACCGAGTTTCAGTTACAATGCCGGAAGCGACTGGACCCTTCAGCAATCGGTTCAGATCAGTGCCGACTATACGACCTTTCTATTTCCTGAATGCTCAACAGCAGGATCGGACCTGCTCTTCAGAAGGATAACTACACAGAGTTCATTCCAGAGAGTCTCTCAGGACAGCACTACTCTGGGCCTGAATCACATCTTCCGTTTTCAGGATCAGGGCAGTTACGACAACTCCGTTTTCCAAAGATCCGAAGAGGTTATTGGGAACACCATCAAAATTAATCTCGGTTTTCATGTAGGGAGCGATATCGGCCTGACTCCAAGTTACGCCTGGGAATATCAGAAGAGGAATTATCTTGCACAGAGTATTCCTTCCAGGGTCGAGCACATACACCATGTTGGTTTACGAACGAGAATGTCCTTGAACAACGGAACCCTTTCTCTTAATGTGACCCGTTCCTTTTATTCAAGAGATGATCGACAGAGTTACTGGAAGGCTGGCGTCGGCCTTAATTATCAGTTCTAGGCTGGGGGAAAAATGAGAAAGCGATTCATCTTCGTTCTATGCCTGCTGGCTCTTTCGGCTGCCGTTTCGTGTTCTTTCTTCGATCCGAGGGATCCGGCTGATCCTGATCCGGGGGGAGGCATTCCATGGCAGCAGCCTTACGCCCCCGCAACTGTTGTGATCAACCTTTTAAATTCAATGGAAGGAAGATCCGTCGCCATGACCATGGCAAACTGCGATTCATCCTACCTGTTCATTGCAGATGGGGCGGATACAACAGAATTCGGTGGCTCCTGGAATTTCAGTGACTGGGATTACGATGTTGAACAGAATACCATGATGAACGTTTTTAACGCTGCACAGGCATCATTACTGCCCGAAGACAGCCTTTTATCTGTGACTATGAACTCCATAGACTCTCTGGCTGACCCTGTTTACCCTGTAGATTCAGCATTGATCTGGCGGGATTACGAGATCATTGTTGCGGGAAGTGAAGACTGCGGATGGGAGAATCCCGCTAAGGGACGAGTCATGTTTATCATGCTGGAAGACAATTACGGATTATGGTCAATGAAACGCTGGTACGATTACAGACCGGACGACTACACGGGTGAATTCTATACCTGGGGAAGAGCCAAGGTAACATACAGATAATCCCGGCAGCATCGTGACAAATCACGGACAGGTGATATTTCCAGAGAATGTTATGGTTCATCAGGATCCCGGAGCACCCGTAACAACCGATACACTTCTTCTTGCCTCCGCTCTCCGCGCAGCACCTGGCTCGGTTATAGTAGATCTCGGCTGCGGCAGCGGAGCCGCAGCCCTGTACTCTTCAACCCTTAATCCTGGTTGCAGATGGATCGGAGTGGATATCAGGTACGATCCACTGAAGCTCATGACGGTTTCAAGAGATCTGCAAAGTACTCCCGTGGATATCTCCGCGGTATGCTGCAGCCTTGAAACGGTTCCCCTTGCTTTTTCGGAGTGTTTTGCGGATGCCGTTATCCTGAATCCTCCATACGGCAGGACCGGATCGGTGAGAAGAAGTCCCCGGGCGGAAAGGGACATGTCGAGGAGAGGATCGGGATTACTTCTTTATCAGTTCATACGGGGAGCCGCACACCTCCTGGTTCGGGGAGGGAAATTCCTGATAATCAACAGGCCTTCTTCCCTTCCTGAAATCATGCTTGGCTGCAGGGCTTCCGGCATAAACCCGGTGGAAATCCAGCCAGTAGGTTCCCCTGGAAAACCTGCTGAACTCATTATTATTAAAGGCAGGAAGGGCTCCCGCGAAGAATTGAGTATCCTTCCCCAGGCGGAAGCTGAATCTCTGATAAGGTCAGCCACTTCAAGCTCCAGGAGATGATCTGCGAGATAGAGATCGGATAAGTAGAAGGCTCATCCTGTCGAAGGCTGGTCCTGATATTCTGATCCATAAGGCTAACAGAACCTTACCTGAATCTAACTGAATAAGCTGTTGACGATGTCTGAATATTTTCAATATAGTAGTAATGTTCATATGTGTCTCCGTATGAACTCGGTAGCAGGATTTCGGGAGACTGTGAAGAATATAGGGTGTCATTGTTATACATTTTTACTGAGGGGAGCTAATATGAGAAAGTTACGGTTTTTCGTTCTTTCGCTGGCGCTTGTAGGCCTTATTTGGGGCTTCGCGGTTGCCAATGACGACGGTACCGAACGCTATTCAACCAGATATGCGGCCAGCTATGAAGGTCCGGGTACGGATGATACAGGCGATGATTTCCTGACAACTCTGTTCGCGTCCGACAACCAATTTGCCGGGAACTCGTTCGATGTCGGGGCCTATACACCGCTCACTATCGTCGGCTTTGATATCAATCTGGATACTGGTCTTCCAAACCATACTATCGATGTATGGACCCGTGATGGTACGGCGGACGGCTTCGAAATGGTTGCGGCAGGATGGACTCTTATGGGCTCCGACGTGGTTGTGCCTGCTGGAGCGAACCTGCCGACTCACGTGAATGTAGGCGGATTGTATCTGGATGCCGGTGATACCGTCGGCATCATTATCACAACGCAGGAAAACACTGACTTCCGCTACACTAATGGTGGTCCCAACATCTACACAAACAGTGATATGACCATCGTAACCTTCCGTGGACTTTCCGGTGGTTTTCCTCCTGGAAGCGTCTTCACATATCGCACCTGGAATGGTACTGTTCACTACGTCTACGGAACAGCTCTTAACCGTCAGACATGGGGGTCCATCAAAGCAACGTTTTAACTGCCATGAACTTCAGGCTATAGCAGGATCATCCGTCTTGTTATGTTGAATGTAGCGCTTTCGATTCTGTAGAAATACACGCCGGGATCAAGCTTCCGACCTCCTGCATCCCTCCCGTCCCAAATCGTGTTATGCGAGCCGGTGTTTAATGGTTCATCAATAAGAGTTGTCACGATCCTGCCGGAGATATCATAGATGGAAAGCGACACAGATCCATCAGATCCGGATATGATATCAAACGCTATTGTTGTTGTGCAGCTGAATGGATTGGGGAAATTGTTCAGATTGATCGATCCCGGTTCTGAACCGGACTCGGGCTGCGAGACGGAAGTTTCCGTTCCCAGCTTTATCAGATAGATGTTGTATTCCCCGGCGAAGTAATCGTAAGTAGTTCCGGCTATGATAAACCCGCCGTCAGTCGTCAGATCAACTGATCTGCCTTGATCCAAATCATCTCCTCCGACTGTTATTGACCATACGGTATCGCCATCGTCATCTGTTCTGATCAGCCAGACATCGAAATTCCCGGCTCCAGAGGATTCAGTATAGCCGGCAACGATATATCCGCCGTCAGAGGTTTGCCGTACTGAACAGCCGCAGTCTTCTTCAACTCCACCGAACGTCTCTGACCATACTGTATCGCCATCATCATCTGTTTTGATAAGCCAGACATCATAATCACCTGAACCGTGGGATTCTGTGTCTCCAGTAAGAATGTATCCACCATCCGCGGTCTGCCGAACTGAATGGCTGCGTTCAGTTTCGATTCCTCCAAAGGTTCTCGTCCAGGATGAGATGCCGCTGCTGTTGGTTTTGATAAGCCAGAAATCACTGCTTCCCGAGCCGTAGGAATAGGTATCCGCGAGAACGATGTAACCGCCGTCACTGGTCTGCCGGACCGACATACCATTATCGTAATTACTGTCTCCGAATGTTTTTGTCCATTCGGACGTTCCGTTGGAATCTGTTTTGATAAGCCAGACATCCCAGAGTCCAGCGCCGAAGGATTCTGTCATACCGGTAACGATGTATCCACCATCTGTTGTCTGCTGTACCGATGTTCCCCAGTCCCAGGATGATCCGCCGAATGTTTTTGTCCATAGAGTAACGCCCGCACCATCGGTCCTGATAAGCCAGATATCAAAGCCGCCT
>JAUVUL010000222.1 GCA_030600975.1 Candidatus Aegiribacteria sp. | reverse complement strand
ATTCTTGAGGTCATCCAGATGCTTGCAGTTATGGAAACTATCAGAAATCCCAGAACGATCCATTTGTTATGATACAGAAGCCACAGGTACTCCGCAATGTTTATGGATTCCCGTTCTTCCTGGAAGGTTCCGTCATTCATCGTTCACTCATTATCCAAATCAGGTTAACGGCTATAATTATCTTGTACGAGAAATCGATAGCGGCCTTCCACCACTCGAAACTGTTGGTAGGTATATATATTGTCGCTCCCGGCTGAAGGTCGGGGATCGGGCTTCCATCAGCGTCCAGGAAGCGGTCGAGATTGTATCTTATCTCACTGTCCTCGTAAACTATTCTTACATCGCTGAGTTTCGCCTGTGGAGTTGGCCCTCCCGCAGAGGATATGCCTGCTATCAGATCGGCGTAGACGGGAACAAGGTACGTACCGGGATTTCTCACTTCTCCCCACACGTGAATACTCATGAGGACTTCTTCGGTCTCCACGCCGGGAACCGTATATCCCTCAAGCCCTGAGGCGTATAGAACGAAGACAGCTGTAATCACAAGAACAGCGGAAACTCTCATGCCTTAACTACTTTCTCCTCACTCCCTGTCACTCCCGAGCACGCATTTCTCGTGTCAATAATAAGGGATGAGTTATCGACTATCCACTGATAGTCGTAACAGGAATGATCGGTAATGACTATAACACAATCGTACCCCTTGAGAACATCTTCCGTGAGCTCCACCGAAACCGGCCTGCGATGAGTCTGCCTGGTTTCTCCGATACTTCCGACGTAAGGATCGTTATAGTCAACATCCGCGCCAAGTTCCAGAAGCTCGTCCATAACCATCAGTGCAGGAGTTTCCCGAATATCGTCTATGTCAGGTTTGTAAGCCATTCCAAGAATGAGTATCCTGCTGCCATTAACGCTTTTCTGCCTGTCGTTCAGAGCCTTCGTTACAATTGATACGACAAAAGTGGGCATCGCTGTATTGATCTCTCCCGCAAGCTCGATAAATCGGGTCGGCATGCCGAACTGGCGCGCTTTCCAGGTAAGGTAGAATGGATCAATCGGAATACAGTGCCCTCCAAGTCCCGGTCCGGGGAAGAATGGTGTGTAGCCGAAGGGTTTTGTTGATGCCGCCCTGATAACTTCCCATATATCAACACCCATCCTTGAAGCAAGTATTTTCAGCTCGTTTACAAGAGCAATGTTGACAGCCCTGTATGTATTCTCGGTTATCTTCGCCATCTCGGCAACCTCTGGAGAACTTACCATTACAACATCGTCAACCGCAAAGGAATAGACCAGTTTTGCAGCCTCTGCACCTTCAGGAGTCAATGCACCAACAAGTTTCGGTATTGTCCTGGTAGTGAATATCTTGTTGCCCGGATCCTCTCTTTCGGGAGAGAATGCAACGAAGAAATCCTCCCCGGCTTTAAGGCCGCTTTCCTCAAGGATCGGTACAAGCTCGTCCCGGGTAGTGCCGGGGTAGGTTGTTGATTCAAGCACAACCAGCTGGCCGGGCTGGAGGTATCTGGCAACCTCTCTGCCGGTACTGATCACATAACTGAGATCGGGTTCTCTGGACTTACCCAGAGGAGTAGGTACGCAGATAATAACGGCATCAGAATCCTTCATTTTCGAGAAATCGGTTGTGCATTCGATCAAGCCTGTCTCCACCGCCGCTGCGATCCGCTCAGATGGGATAGTCTTCAGGTAACTCCTGCCTTCTCCGATCAACCGCGGCTTTTCTGGATCCACATCAATACCGATGACCCTGCATCCGCCATGTACGAATTCCAGGGCCAGAGGAAGCCCGACATAACCAAGGCCGATAATCGCTACCGATGGATGTTCGGAGCCATTCAGTCTATCAGCGAATTTCATATATTTCTCCCGATCCCGAAGTAAGTGAAGCCCAGTTCTCTAAGCTTAACCGGGTTGAATACATTTCTGCCATCGAAGATAACAGGCTTTCTCATTATCTCAGCCATTCTTGGAAAATCAGGCTCTCTGAACTCCGTCCACTCGGTAACAAGAACCATGGCATCGGCTCCCGTTACTGCATCGTATACGGATGATGCGAATCTTACCGAATCGCCCAGCACCTCTGACGCGTTTTCCATGGCCTGAGGATCGTAGGCAGCGATCGCTGCTCCCCTCTCAATCAGCCCTTCTATAACGGTAATAGCAGGAGCCTCCCTGATATCATCCGTATTCGGTTTGAAGGAGATTCCCCATACCCCTATTGTGAGGCCATTCAGATTATCTCCGAAATGATCGGTAACCTTCCTGACAAGAAGCCTCTTCTGATCCTGGTTAACGTCAGTTACAGCTTTGAGCACTCTCAGTTCGATACCATTTTGAAGCGCTGTTTTCTGGAGCGCCCTTATATCCTTGGGAAAACAGGAACCGCCGAATCCGGCTCCGGGGAACAGAAAACTGTAGCCGATCCTGCTGTCGGAACCGATCCCGATTCTTATATCATGAATATCAGCACCAACCGAATCGCACATATTGGCAATTTCGTTCATGAAGGAGATCCTGGTAGCAAGCAGGCTATTGGCGACGTATTTCGTCATTTCGGCGCTTCTGTTGCTCATGACCAGAACCGGGTTGTTGGTCCTGACAAATGGAGAATAAAGCTCCTTCAATGTTTCCGCGACTTCATTGAAATCCGTCCCGATTACTACTCGATCAGGTTTCATGAAATCATCTATCGCTGAGCCCTCCTTAAGAAATTCAGGATTGCTCACAATATGAACATCATACTCGGTACTCTTTCTGATCTGCTCTCTGACACGATCCGCAGTGCCGACAGGTACTGTGCTCTTGTTCACCACTATTCTGGATCCATCCATGTGTTTCGCTATGTCAGAAGCAACTGCAAGCACATGCTTCAGATCCGCCGAACCGTCCTCACCAGGTGGTGTACCAACAGAAATAAAAATGATGGAGCTCTTTCTCACGGCCAGACCGATATCAGTTGTAAATGTAAGACGATTCTCCGCAGTGTTGCGCTCTATCATAGGTTTAAGGCCTGGCTCATATATAGGTATGATGCCTTTATTAAGGTTCTCTATCTTCTCTTTGTTGTTATCTACACATATGACATCATTACCCATCTCCGAAAGACAGGTTGCTGCAACAAGCCCAACGTAACCGCTTCCAACAACTGCAATATGCATCTTTCCTCCAGTTAGTTACTGTCGTTCTCAGGGACTGAGAAGCATACGAAAAAAAGTGAACACTGTAAACTAAAGTTCTTTACAGAATCTTCGGTCGCCTTTTCTTATCGTCAGTCCTCTGCTGTCAAAGAATTCTGCCCACCTCAGTGCGACTTTTCTTGAAACGCCCAGGAAATCCCTCAATTCTCCAAGGGTGAAACCACTTTCTCCGAAATTTTCTTTCAGCTTACCGATCAAAGATCCAGCCCGCTCAGATGTAACCAGTACACCTACGGTCAGTTCATGAAGCAATTCACGCTCGATAAGAGCCCTCACAAGCGCGGAATTCTGTAAATCCTCAACGCTGATACCCATATTCTCACCGGCTTCAACCATGGATATCACAGCATCAACAGCCTCCGAGTGCTCGGACGGGATTTCCTCGTGATGAGAAGCAAGGGCAAGCCACTCATCTCTCCTGTCAAGCTCGCAGGATTCCATAAGCCTGTTTACCACTGCCCTTACAAACCACTGGGGATATTCCTTCAAAATTCTCGATGGCTCCGTTAGCTGCAGGCCTGGACTGACCGGGTTCATTTCATGGTGCCTGGTAAAACTTGAAACAAGTCTTTCACAGGCTTCATCAAAATAGACCCTTTTCACCGCCCGGTGGGCTGAACCATCATCTACAAGTTCAACTTTCCCCTTCTTCCCCATTTCAAGGAGCGTATTCCGTATATCATCCATGGCAAGTGAAGTGCATTTTTCTGCGCTTTTAAGCGTAATGCCATCGATCCCGGCATCATCAAGCATCTCCTCAAGAAGGATCTCAATATCACCTGATTCCAATGCAACTAGATGAGAGGTTCTTTCCGGTGCGTACTTTTTCCGTACTTTTCGCGTACCGGCTTCAAGAATTATGCCGCCGCCTATGGTAATCACCGGGGAGAAATTCCTTACGACGAACCTGTCACCCGGAAGGACCACCACGGGTGATTCAAGCTGAAAATGAACGTATCCTGATGTTCCAGGGCTGATAACATCGGTCTCAACAGGAACCGCTCTGGCCATAACCTCCGCTGTTCCGGTATGCAGCCTTACCCGCTGATACTTCTTGAGGGGCTTTGCTGTTTCCAGAAGAGTCAGACTGGTATCAAGACTCCCCTTTACCTGGAGGTATCCGGGTTCCGCAACACAGGATCCCCTGTAAACATCGTCTCTGTCAAGGCCAACAAGGTTGAGCGCGTTCCTGTCACCCGCTACTCCCGTCTTAACATCCCTGTTCGCGTTTACCCTCATTTCGCGCACTCGATATTTTCTTCCACCGGGCTGCAGCTCAAGCTCATCTCCAACCGAAACACTGCCTGAGGCAGCCGTCCCGCCAACGATCGTTCCGAATCCTTCAAGCATGAATACTCTGTCAATGTCCAGCCTGAATTTT
>JAUVUL010000311.1 GCA_030600975.1 Candidatus Aegiribacteria sp. | reverse complement strand
GATGCGGAACACGTGGCGGAGTCAATAAATAACGGGTCTGCCCAAATTCGTGGGAATCGATCACCTTCGGATGCGGAACACGTGGCGGAGTCAATAAATAACGGGTCTGCCCAAATTCGTGGGAATCGATCACCTTCGCTTGTTTCATCGGCCGAAAACAATGCAAGATCAATCGGCTGATTGTGGGAAAGGTAACGAGTGAAATCCTCGAACCACCAACTCACTCTCTCATACTCATTGACAAGTGCCACAGCCGAACCGTCGACACAACTCCGGATGACTGCGACGAATTCACTGGTCTCCCACCACCCCTGTCTCGCGCTGCTGAGTACAACCACGCAGCTCGCAGTGGGTTTAAAGGGCAGTGATAAAAGCATCGTCACGCTGTGCTGGAGTGTGGATGACAGCAGAAGTAGATCGCACTCCTCGTGCGCCGTCCCGAGTTCGGTGAAGTCCCAGACCCAAGGGTACGGGCAGGAAGCGATGAGTTGTTCTCTCAACGCTACGGATTCGGGATCAGGGAGGAATCCAAGGCGTATTGGAAAACGCCAGCTACGATTTGCGCCTGGGGTTCGTGTGAGGAAAGAAAGCGATGGGAAATCAAACGGAGCACCATTGGGGAAGAGGTGGTCGATAAGCCACATCGGGTTTTCGCTCTGCCAGCCATCCAAGGTGAGTCGAGGGACCCGGATCATGTCATCACCTAAGTTTGCGACCGCTCGCGACCACGCTGCCCCGATGCCCGACGCATCCGGCAAGCTGCGAAGCGCTGAACTGTTGATTAATCCTACCAGTGCAACGGATTGCGACGCTGCCTTCCTGAGTAACTGTTCAAGGTGATTATTGCATTCGTCAAGGGATGGTGTCCTCGAAGACGACAATAGAGCAGCCAGCACGATCCCGCCAGACAGAGCCGCCCGAAGCTCACTCTCATCCAACCCACGGCACCAGTCACCCAGCTTCTGTCTGTTCATCGCATATCCTTCCATAAAATATAGTCCTCTATTAACGCGATCATTGTTCTCTGCTTCAGCACTTATCAATTATTGATGTGTCAAAATTATCCATACAATTAATCGAATGGTTATAAAAGAAGTTATTTCCTCTATCTACACGGCTAGTTGGTACCATTTTTTCACCCCTTGTGAAAAAGTAAGAGGATTGATGCACAGGTATTCATAGTGTAATGCATAAGCCCCCCTGTTAAGAGGACAGTTCATAAGAGGAGACATCTGCAGTTAACATTTCTCTGTAAACAGTTGGCGGCAAGCCCCCGAGAGAACTATTTAGTCGCCATTCATTGTAACTTCTCATCCAATTCTCTGTAATCTCTCGAACACGATCCAGACTATCGAACAAATACGCGTTCAAAACCTCCTCGCGATAGGTGCGATTGAATCTTTCTATGTAAGCGTTCTGGTTGGGTTTTCCGGGTTCGATATGTCGCAGGTCAACCCCATTCTCTTCACACCATTGGGCAAGTACCTGGCTGATGAATTCAGGACCATTATCGCTTCTGATGGCATCAGGTAGACCTCTCCATGTCTTCAGTCTTTCCAGGGCTTCCACCACTCTGGAGCTTCGAAACTGTCTGGCCAGAATTCTATCTGTCTGGTGATCAACTCATTCTCCCTTGGATTCATCTGATCTCTTCCTTCTAAGTTGATCGGAAGTAACAGTTAACGCTTCATGTTATGAGCGTGGTCAGCATATCGCCTTTATAAATATCGCCGTGTATCGTTTCTTGTAAGATGGTTATCCATAGATGATCCTCCGGTAACCGCTTCTCAAGATGGCAGAGAAGCCATGTAAGTGCCTCGGGTGTCATGCAAGGTACGGCAAGATTGAAATATGATTGATCCTTTATGCTGGTTTGCAGCTCTGGCTTGTAAAGAAGCTGTATCTCAGGGTACATGTATGGAATACCAGCAGAGGTCCTTCGTCCGAGTCCACTGAGGGAGCCCTTGATGCTCGGATCACGTTTGAAGACCCATTGATCACCATCGGTGTCAAGAAGCATCAGTTGGAATGCTCATGGTGACTCGCGTGTTCGTCGACACCAGATATCGTCAAAAGGTCGACTTTGAAATTCACCGATCGGCCATGGTTTGAGTCCGGGTTGCTGAGTCTTGTACAGATCCCAGCCGGCAAGATGTCTCTGGACTTCCAGTTGATCGTCCCTTCGAATGAGCACATCTGTATCTCCATGTGTCCTTGTCTGATGGCCCAGGAAAAGGTCGATCGCCCAACCTCCGGGAATCCACCATGGGACACGAAGATCAGATATCAGTTCGACTACTTCTTCAACCGGCAGGGGTTCCCATTTATTACTATTGCTGCACATTTTCCCCGAGTTCTTTCAGGATCTCGGCTGACCTGTTCATGGTTTTCCTGTTGCCAGCGGCGCAAGCCCTTGCATAAGCCTTCCATGCAAAGTGGATGGCATCTTCTCTTCTGCCTGTCATCAGGAAGTACTCTGCGTAGGCAAGGAATGTTTCCAGGTATTCATCTCCGTTGACTGCTTCGTAGCCTTTCTGAAGGTATTCTCTCGCTTCCTCAGGTCTGCCCTGTTCGAGTCTGATAAGGCCTATGTTCTGTAGAGACTGTGCGACCGTGACATTAGTGTTCATCTTGCGTGCAATCTCGAGGGATTTGATGTAGTAGTCTTCTGCCTTGTCCAATGCGCCATTTTTGAACGCAAGCTCTCCCCTGGCGAAGCTGATCCGCATCCGGGTATTGGAATCATCAATATCGCTGTAATCGTTTTCGTATTCTTCCAGACAGGCTGCAGCTTCGTTAACTCTTCCCATTTCGGTGAGAGAGATGGAGTGGATGGCAAGTTTGACTGCAACTCTCCTCCTGTTCCCTTGCTCTCGATAGAGTTCTATCGAATTCCAGCTGTGCTCAATCCCCTCCTTGAAACACAACAGATTAAAAGAAAGAAGGCCCAGGTTCCACAGGACGGCAGCCTGTCCTGTTTTGTTCCCTATCTTCCTGTGTGCTTTCAATGACTCCCCGAAGTAATCGAAAGCTACCTGATGTCGACCCATTCCCCACTCGACGAGTCCAAGAGTGCAGAGAACGTTTGCCTCGGTTCGGCGCTCTCCGAGTTCTCTGCTGGCCTGGAGAGTCTCAAGACCGAATTCCCGCGCCTTGTCATTCCGGGACATTCTATACAGCGCATTGCACATGCTATTCAGTGAAGAGAGCTCACCGGCTCTGTCTCCTATTTCGCGAGAAAGGGTTAGTGCACTCTGCTGACTGCAAAGAGCCTGTTCATACTGAATGAGTATTAGCTGCAGCACTCCTCTCTGATTGAGAATATTTGCTTCAACTGTTCTAATCCCTGCTTTCCGTGCGAGTTCGAGTGCTTCTTCGAGGATTTCCAACCCATCCTCGTAACGACCGAGAAGATGCATTGTGGACGCGAGCCTGAAGAGCGCTTTGGGAATATTCTGGGTATCTTCGAGTTCCCTGAATAGTGAAACGGCATCAGCCTGCTCTTCTGCTGCCTGCTTGATAAGCCCCATCT
>JAUVUL010000008.1 GCA_030600975.1 Candidatus Aegiribacteria sp. | reverse complement strand
TAGCAGTCCTCCTCCCTCTTCTCTCCCCTGAGTATGGCTTCTGCAAGCCGCCTGCAGTCAAGACCGCATCTTCCGCATTCCTCAGCGGTTTTCTGTGGCAGGAGATTGAACGTTTTCGCGAAGATATCTTCGGAATTTACTGATGATTCATTTCCATTGTACCGGGCAAGAAGCAGTGAATTATCACTGAGTGCTTCGTTCCCGCAGTGTACAACGGGAGCTACCAGCTCCATGTCAGAACGTACCAGGAAAATGTCCGGAGGCATGGACTGCATTATCTTCAATACGGAGGACGGTCCATGGAATGTTATTTCGTATCCCCCCGCTTCACCCTCTGAGATAACGCATATAATCTTACTCTGCAAAGCATTACCGAAAATGGATATAAATTCGTCTATCAGTCTATCTGTCCCGGTAACTTTAAGACACTTCATCGAATCTCCTTCTCAGAAAACATGAACGGCACTTGCCTTGAAGGATATATACACATCTTGACCTTCTGTCAGGTCAAGATCGGATAGAGCACTTCTTGTAACGGATGAAATTATCAACAGATTACCGCAGTCCACAGAGATACTGAAAATCGAGCCTGTGCGTTCAACAGATGTGATTATACCTGTAAAATGGTTTCGCTCGCTTGTTACTGTAGCTTCCCGGGAAACAACTATTGCCTCCGGTGGTATCGCCAGAAAACCATGTCCTCTCTTATTCGATGTATGCCTGATAATAAGTTCTTCAACGATAGCTCCATCTGCGTTGAATTCTGCCGGAAAAACATTCTTCATTCCAACAAATGAAGCCATAAACGGAGTTGAAGGGCGGTAAAAGATTTCATCAATCGTGCCCATCTGCTCTATCCTGCCGTTCCTCATGACAGCACCAGCCGTACCGAGAGAGAGGGCATCAGTGAAATCATGAGTAGCCATCGTAAACGTGATTCCGGTCTGGGAATGAAGATCTTTCAGTCTCCGGAGCAGGTTAAATCTCAGATTCGGATCGAGGGAAGTAGTCGGTTCATCCAGTATCAGGATGGACGGTTCAATCACAAGTGCTCTGGCGAGCGCAACCCGCTGCAGCTCACCACCGGAGAGAGTACAGGAATCACGATCCCCGTACTCCACCAAATCCACCATTTCAAGCACCTGCGAAACCTTCCTGTTAATTTCATCCTCAGGGATTCCTCTTATCCGCAATCCCCACTCGACATTTGAGAATACGCTCCCTCTGAACAGAACCGGTCTCTGGAAAACAGTGACCATTCTCCGGCGTGCCTGCAGCCTCTCCTTCCCGCGATGGGGAATTGGTTCACTTTGGTACTTTACGCGCCCTGAAAAGGGTTTATCAAGAAGACCTGCTATCCTCAGGAGAGTAGTTTTCCCGCAGCCGGTTGGACCCATGAGAACGAAGAATTCACCCCTTGAAACAGAAAGATTCACATCACTGAGAATCTGTTGTCCGTTCTTCCTCTGAGAGATGTTTTCAAGTGCAAGTATCATCGCTTCTCGCTATGCTGAAGAGTGTTTACAGTAACGCTCACAATCATGGCAAGAGCCAGAAGGATCATACCGAGGGCAATCGAAGCGGCAGTTTCTCCCTTTCCAACACCAAGCGCAATTGCCGTTGTGAGAGTCCGCGTATAACCGGAAATATTACCACCGACTATGATTGCCACACCTATCTCCGACACTGCTCTGCCGAATCCCATGAGAACTGCAGTCAATACCATATATCTGGATTCGGATAGAACCTTGAGAATCATCTGCAACTGTCCTGCTCCGAGAGATAAGGCAGTATCTGAGATATCTCTTCCCATACCGGAGAGAGCAGATATGGTCAGCCCGGCAATAATAGGAGCTATCAGGAGAACTTCGCCAAGTACAATTGCACCTGGTGAAAAGAGCATTCCAAGGCTTCCGAGAGGACCGGCTCTGGAGATGAGCAGAAAAACAAGCATGCCCACTAATACCGTGGGTACGCTGAAAAGTGTCTGAATAATGCTGACAAGAAATCTTTTCCCTCTGAATCGATTGAAGTGTATCAGACAACCGACAGGAATAAAGATCAATGCCGCAATCACTGTGGCAGTAACTGAAATCATCAGTGTCCGAAATGCGATTGAGAACACCACGGGATCTCCAGAGATAATCATATCAAGGGCGATACGGAAGCCTTCGAGCAATTGGTCCAATCAAGTACCCTACATATCCAGTCCGGCACAGGGAGTGAACAGCTGTATGCCGTACTCATCAACACCGTAGTTTCCGATAAGCTCCTGTACGGTTTCCGAAGTAAGGAATTCCCTGAGATTTGCTGCCATCTCTGGATTCCTCGAAGAAGTGACTTCGAGTACTGAATAGACGTTCAGAAGTATGTCACCTTGATCAACCACCGGTTCCAGATCAAGATCACTCCGGTAAGCAATGAAAGTTCCCATATCCGACAGCGTATATGCACTCATTTCATCCGCCATGACCAGTGTGGGCCCCATTCCACTTCCACCCTCTACATACCAGTCACCCGATGTTCGTACATCCTCGTAATCGTACCCCGCAACGGTCCAGATTGCCTTTTCTTTACCATGTGTTCCGGAATCGTCACCCCTGGAAACGAAGATTTCCTCGCCGTTTTGCATCAGTGTTGTGAAAGCATCTTCCGGTGTCATTCCTTCAAGTCCCGCAGGATCATCAGGTGATCCCACAATAAGGAAATAGTTGTAAGCGAACGTGACACGCTCCAGACCGTATCCTTCCTGCACAAACTGCTCTTCCCTGGATCTGGAATGGACAGTTATAACATCAACATCCCCTCTTCGTCCCCATTCAAGAGCTTTACCCGTTCCCGCGTAGAGTACATCGAGTTCTACGCCGTATTCCTCTTCAAACATCGGCTCAAGGTAGCTCCACAGGCCGGTATCGTACAGGCTGGTGGTTGTAGCTACCCTCAACCTGCTGGCGCTTGCGCGCGGAGGAACTGATTCATTACCGGCATCTTCTGCTATCTCTGTGGTTTGCTCCATAGCAGGTTCTGCTGATGGCTCTGACTGTCCGCCGCATGCCGTAGAAAGAAGTGCAAAAATTAGTATTCCGCTGAAGATGTATCTTATCATTATCGTTCCTCTTCATTGTTTGTGAAAAGTGTATTTGAAATACTGAACTGAGAAATTGTAATATATCCGTTATGTCGACTCATCACAACCACTCTGAATTACATGGAAGAATTCCAACTCCTTTACTTTCATGATTAATTTATATTGTATTCATAAGATATATATATAAAATTTATTGATATATACAAAAGTATTATATATAAATATGCTGATTTGTTGACAGAACTACAAATGGGTGTATGTTTCAAATTGGAAAGCTCATATCCTATTCAGAAGGAGTATCATGTTAAAGCTATATACTGCAGTCGCAGCAATTTCTATCCTTGCTGCAGGTGCAACCGATGCTGGAAATATTGTTACCGGGGAGAATTCCTTTTCAGCTGTTCTGGAAACCGGTTCTAATGTAATTATCAGTAATATCAACGGAGATATTACAATCGAGGAATGGGATTCGGACCAGGTGCTGATAGAATACACAATCGAGAGCGAATACTTCGAGGGAATAGAATCCATCGATGTACAATGTGAGTACATCAATGGACTGGTCTGCGAAGTTACTTATCTTGATGGCCGGGGTGGAAGTAAAGTGCATTTCCATGTCAGACTGGCCGAATCCCTGGACCTGAACCTTGTAATGCGGACTGTCAACGGCTGCATATCATTGAACAACGGGATGGGCATTTCGCTGGTAGAAATAATAAACGGATCAGCGGTGCTTGAGGGGTTTGCAGGAGATCTTACCGTTAACGTTGTCAACGGTGAAATAGACCTCATCAACGTCCCCGGGCTTTCAGCGGCTAACATCGTGAATGGAACAGTCAGGGGAACAATTGATAATATTGACCGCGATATTAAAATAGCAGCTGTGAACGGACTGATCGATCTTATCATTGAATGTTCCACCAGAGTAATTGTAACAACCATGAGCGGTGATATAGATATTCCCGGTGTTGAAATTTGTCATAATTTGATCGGCAGTTCAGCCGAATTCGGTGATGGAGAATTCTGTATCGATATAACAACGGTTTCAGCCGATGTCAGAATCCATTACTGAACCGCATCAACCGCAATACCACCTGACTCAGAAATATCTTATCTTAAATCAATGAATGGATTTCTTCCTGCTATAGAATGCTGGAGTTTAATTGATTAAACGGCTTATTCTGATACTCACAGTCATTATCATGGTTCTGTCTGCGGGATTCTGCGGCATTCATCTTGTGCGTGAGTATACAAAGATCTACAAGATCACTCATATCGGTGATATGTGGAGCTTCATAAAACTCAATACCATAACCTGCTATGCTCCATTCCATGAAATCGATCTGAATGATTTTCCCCATCCCCCATACCCGGAGAGGGGCGATTTACTGGTTGCGATTGAGAACCGTCCGGCAACCGAAGAAAACTACTTCAATACATTCTCAACGGATACACCCGCAGGGGAAGCAATCGAGATCATGTTCATGCATGACAATGTCATGTACACCACGGAGATTGTAACCAGAACCATTCCCGGGCCTCTGAAATTCCAGATCTGGCTGATGTTCGTACTGCTTTCACTTATCGTAACAGGCTTAATTTTTACTGGAGTGTGGGGATTTACCAGGAAATCCACTTCATCAGCAGTAAGAACCCTTACGCTTTTCTGCTTTACACTCGCAGTCGGGATGGCACTTACCAGTGAGATAATCGCTCGTCCATATGCGGCTTTTCAGTTACCCGTATGGTTGGTTACCGGTTTCACCGTGCTGGGAATATCATCAGCGAGCTTCTGGCTCAAGCTTCATCTCCTTTTTCCAAAAAGGAACACATTGTATGACAGATTCAGGATTCTGTTCAACATCGCTATCTTTCTTCCAGTTCTGGTTCTCGGTTCTCTCCTGGTCATTAATGCCCGGTCTCTCCCCATACTTCCGATTACTATATATCACACGCTTTTCCTTGCCGCAGGTTTCACACTTCTCATAAGGAACTTCCGCCGTGCGGACAGTTTTATTGAAAAACGGCAGACAAGGCTTGTTCTTCTCGGGTCCTTTACTGGAATCACACTTTACATACTGTTCAGCTGGTTCAAGTTCTTGTCCAGTGGCATGAAAATTCAACTGCCTATTCAGACCAGCATGCTCATATACAACATTACGTTCCTCTTTCTCCTGCCCATACCGGTTTCCTTCATCTACGCGTTCCGGAAATACAAACTTCTTGCAGTGGAGGGCAAGGTCAAAAGGAGTACACGTTTTCTTTCAGTTAACTTAATTCTGCTCATAGTCTTTTTCGGCCTCCTTTATCTTTTCGGAGAGTTCGTTCTAAAGGCAGTAAGTATCAACAGCCAGACACCTACACTGGTTCTCGGTCTTCTTCTTGCGGTAGCTTTCATGCCGACACAGCGGAGGCTGAGAACAAAGGTTGAGGACTATTTCTATCCCGAGCGGAGCAGACTTCGCAATCTGTTGAAGGATTTCCTTGCATCAAGCATGGTACGGACAGATGAGGGTTCCTTCTGGAGGAATCTGCAGGAAAAACTCGCGGAAGGTCTTTCCGCGGAAAAGATCTATCCTGTCCTCAGGATCATCGAAGACGGCGGGTTCGTGGCTGAAAACGATGAACCGGCACCCTTCAGTCTTTCTGACAAGTTAATTGAGAGGCTTATGAGCAGGGAGAACTCAATTCTCCTTGATGAAGCCGTTGAAAGCGGAAAGATATCACTGACTGAGGAACAGAAGGAATGGTTCTTGAAGCGGAAATGTGCCGTTATTCTTCCCCTTACCGTCAAATCAGGCCTTGTCGGGTTCCTGGTGATCAGCTGCAAAACAAATGGCGAGGATTTCACCTCGGAAGAACTTGAATTACTAGGCAGCTTTTCAGCGCAGATAGCCCTGGTGGCGGAAAACATACAGCTTCTCAGGGAGAGAATCGAAAAGCAAAAACTAGAAGAACAGATGCGCATGGCCAAGGATATCCAGAAGGGCTTTCTGCCAGAGAATATCCCATATGTTAAAGGACTTGAAATTGAAGCCCTTATCCGCTTCTGCCTTGATGTGGCCGGCGACTATTACGATATCATGACTCTTTCCGACGGGCGAGTAATACTTGCCGTAGGTGACGTAGCAGGTAAGGGTGTAGGAGCTGCGCTTCTCATGGCCAATCTTCAGGCATCCCTGAGAACAACCCGGGAAATGGGGGCGTCTCTTGCTGAATCCGCTGAGAGGATAAACACACTCGTATATGATAACACACCATCCGAACTTTTCATCACATTCTTCATGGCCTCCATTGACGCCGCTAATGACAGAATCAGCTACGTCAACGCGGGTCATAATCCGCCGTTACTTGTAAGGGGTGACGGCAGGGTTGAAAGACTGAGTCAGGGCGGACTTCTGTTCGGTGTAGTGCGTAATGCGGAATACGTCGAAGGTATAACCGATTTTAAGATTGGCGATACACTTCTCATGTATACCGATGGAGTGAGCGAAGCCATGAATGCTGACGAAGAGGAATTCGGTGAAGATAGAATTATTGCAATTATATCAGAAAATACTGCAGTGAATCCTGAAGAGCTTCTGCAGAAAATAGAAAGCAAAGTTGAGGAATTTCATGGCTCTTCCCGGTATTCGGACGACTTCACCCTCCTTGCAGTAAGGCGCACAGATAAGTAATAACTCAGGTGTGGTCACTTCGACGAGTAGAGATATTCGATGATCTCGTTGGCCATCATGGCGGCCACAATAGCGACCCTTGATGAAAGTGTACCCAGGGAAAGGTCACTTTTCTGATCTCCCACAATCGTCAGGTTTTGCCGCCTGTCAACTCTGATTGAATCAGTCCTTCCGAAACCTGCAATACCCGAGCAGGAGAACACCGGTTTGCGGGGCAATCCTTCAAGCCAGGATTCCAGGAGCATGACCTTGGTCTCCTCCCTGTCGACCGCTTCAACAAGTACATCACAGTCTGCAAAGATTGAACAGGCGTTTTCAGAATCGATAAGTCTGTTGTGAATCTGAATATCAGCATCGGGGTTTATAAGTTCAAGATTATACCTGAGTGCTTCAACCTTTGGATATCCTATCTGATCTCTGAAAAAGAACTGCCTGTTGAGGTTGGGCAGTTCAACAGAATCGAAATCGGCAATTACAAGATTGCCGATCCCGGCACGGGTCAGTGCTGCGGCTACATTAGATCCTACTCCGCCTGCTCCGGTGATACCCACTGACATGCTGTTGAGAATAGCAGTTAGACCGGGTGGATTGTCTCGAAAAGCACTGATTTCTTCATCAATCATATGTAAATTCTAAACAATCATTTCCGGATGTGCCAGAGTCCTTTTCGGAGGGTTGTTTCCGGCTCCTGCAGTTTGTAGCTTTCATGGGTATATTTCCGTGATATTTATCACTGTTAGCAGATTCTTTCGCAATTACTGGCGCAATCGCAGGGAGTTTTCTATGGCAAACACATACACCGCCGGTGAGATTCTTAAGAAACAAAAGGTTCTCGGTTCGTTCGAGTACAGTCCCAAACCTTCCATAAGAGGGTATACGGGAGAAATACTCAGAATTGATATTTCAGAACCTTCCTTCAGGATCATACCGGTGACGGAGAAAATGAAAGAGGTTTTCACCGGAGGAAAAGGGTTCGACCTCTGGATGATGTGGCAGGAAGTAACCTCCGAAACGAAATGGGACAGTCCTGAGAATGCGATATGCATAGCTGCAGGACCGCTCGGAGGTACAACTTCTTTCTCGGGTGCGGGCAAATCAATTGTCACAACCATATCCCCCACGACGGGATCCGTAGTGGATTCCAATGTTGGAGGACACTTTGGTCCTTTACTGAAATTCTCAGGCTTTGACTGCCTTGTTGTCACCGGAAAATCTGAGGTTGATGTGATCGTCTTCATTGACGGGATAAATGGGATTGTCCAGGTGATCGAATCCCCGCTTCTTTCGGTGAACTCCCATCTGGCTGCGGAGGAGCTGGCCGAAATGTACTCCGATAATGATGACGACAAGCGACTTATTTCGACAGTTTCAGCTGGAGCCGGAGCTGAACATGCATGGATCGGATGCCTGAATTTCTCCTGGTGGGACTGGAGAAGAAGAACCATGAGGCTGAAGCAGGCCGGAAGGGGTGGAACAGGTACAGTCTTCAGGAACAAAGGACTGAAAGCTCTTGTTGTAAAGGCTCCCCAGACAAGACCCGCATGGACGATTTCGCAGCAGGATTCAGGGGAGGTGTCCAATGATTGATTTTAAAAAAGTGGACGCGATCATTGAGAAATGGAACACCGATCCCGACTTCGTCATCGAGATGATGCAGGATATTCAGGACGAATTCAGATATATCCCGAAGGAAGCCCTTGAAAGAATTGCCGACAGAACTGAAAAGCCAAGGGGTAAACTGTTTCATATCGCCACTTTTTACAATGCTTTCAGCCTTGAACCAAGAGGTATGAAAGAGATTCAGGTCTGCATGGGAACTGCGTGCTACGTCAAGGGAGCTCCAGAAATCCTGGCTGCTCTGGAAAGAGAGCTGGGAATAAGGAGCGGAGAAACAACACCTGACGGTCAGTTCAGTCTTCTGGAGGTCAGGTGTCTTGGCTGCTGCGGTATAGCACCGGTGATAACGATTGGTAATGAGGTTATCGCAGAAGTCAAACCTTCACAGGTAAGCAACCTTATCTCCAGTTACTGTAAGAGCTGAGGGGGTTATCATGAATACAAATGCAATAGATCGATTGAAAACTCTTATTGAATCATCCGCAGGCGCTGCGAGTGATACAGCAGTATTCCTCACTGTACATCTCGGGACATGTGGAATAGCCGCTGGAGCCAGTAAAACGCTGGAGACTGTGAAAACCTATCTTACATCCGGAAGCGTTCAATCCATTGAACTGAAATCCAGTGGTTGCGCAGGTCTTTGCAGCTGTGAGCCCATGGTATCCGTCAGGAGGAATGGTGAGCAACCGGTGATGTACCTCAATGTTACCGAGGACAAGGTCAATGACCTTTTTGACTGTATAAGAGAAATAAGAACAGCTGAAGAATGTCATTTACAGGCTATAACCCACGATGACCCCTTTTACCTAAAGCAACAAACGATAGTATTTATTAATCGAGGGCTCATCGATCCTGAAAGCCTTGATGATGCTCTTGCAAGTGGTGCCTACAAAGGGCTGGCCAGTATACTGGATAATATGGGTTCTGCTGAAGTCATCGCAGAAATAACAAAGTCGGGACTCCGAGGACGAGGTGGCGGCGGTTTCCCTGCCGGAGTGAAATGGTCTTCATGCGTCAGTGCGTCTGAACGGACTGGAGGCATCCCTGTAATTGTCTGCAATGCGGATGAGGGTGACCCTGGCGCATATATGGACAGGTCTATTCTGGAGTCCGATCCTCATTCGATCATAGAGGGCATGGCCATCGGAGCATACGCGATCGGAGCTGAGGAGGGTTATGTGTACATTAGAAAAGAGTACCCTCTCGCCATGGAAATCCTTGAGAATGCGATCCAGCAGGCTCGCGATAGAAACCTGCTTGGAAAGGCTGTACTCGGAACCGATTTCTCTTTTGATATCGTCATTCACCGTGGAGCAGGAGCATTTATCTGTGGTGAATCATCCGCCCTCATGACCTCAATGAGCGGTATGCCGGGTGAACCCCGGGCGAAGTACATCCATACTGTTGAATCCGGTTACAAGGGGCGTCCAACAGTTCTCAACAATGTCGAAACCCTGGCTAATGTTCCAAGAATCATTACAGGTGGAGCTGAATGGTTCGCATCCATAGGGACCGGAGATGTTTCCGAGAATCCGTGGAACGGCTCATCCGGCACGAAAGTCTTCTCGCTGGTCGGGGATATTAAGAATGCTGGTTTAGTCGAGATTCCCATGGGTATTACCCTCAGAGAGATCATCTTCGATATCGGCGGCGGAATCCCCGATGAAAAGGAATTCAAAGCTGTTCAGACAGGAGGTCCCTCCGGTGGGGTCCTTCCTTCTGAGAAGCTTGATCTTGCAGTTGATTTTGACACATTGACTGAAGCAGGCTCCATGATGGGTTCCGGCGGTATGATCGTAATGGACGATGAAACCTGCATGGTTCAGATTGCAAGGTATTTCATCGATTTCCTGCAGGATGAATCCTGCGGCAAATGTACGCCCTGCCGTGAAGGACTCGTAGCAACTCGCTCAATACTGGATAGGATTATCGAAGGCTATGGGAAAGATGGTGACATCGAACTCCTGGAGGAGTACGGAAGAATCATGACTGAAAGCAGCCTGTGCGCCCTTGGTCAGACCGCGGCAAATCCTGTTCTCAGTACGATACGGTATTTCAGGGATGAGTACGAGGCTCATATCAGAGATAACAAATGCAAAGCTGGCAAGTGCAAGGCATTAATCGAATACAGAATTATTGCCGACAACTGTACCGGCTGTACCCTGTGTGCAAAGAACTGTCCCGCTGACGCGATTGAAGGCATACTAAAAGAACCGCATGTGATCGATCAGGAGAAATGCATCCGCTGTGGTGTGTGCAGGGAAGTATGCAACTTCAACGCGGTGGAGGTGCTATAATGACTGATACTACGATGATCACCGTTGAAATAGATGGTAAGTCCATCTCTGTTGAGAAGGATACAACTATTCTGGAAGCAGCAAAAATACTTGACATACACATTCCTGCCCTCTGCAACAGCGAACTCGTCGAACCTTATGCCGCATGCAGGCTTTGCATTGTGGATGTGGATGATGGCAGAAGGACAAAGCTTGTAACCTCCTGTAATTACCCGATCCGGAAACCGGTTAAGATCAATACCTCATCCGAACGCGTTCTCAGGAATCGGAATGGTATTCTCGAAATGATGCTTTCAAGGTGGCCTAATGTGCAGCTCATCAAGGATCTCGCAAAGCATACAGGAATTGAAAAGCCTCGGTATCAACATCCTGCTGTCGATCTTAATCCCAACGCCTGCATTCTATGCGGCCTCTGCATGAGAATCTGCGAACAGGGCATCTGGGAGAACATCATTAACTTCACGAGCAGGGGTGTGGAAAGGGCCGTTCAAATGCCCTACGATTCCGACCAGCCCCACTGTATTGGATGCGGGGCTTGCGCCGAAATATGTCCCACCGGGGCAATAACCATGGTTGACGACCCTAACCAGCCCTACGACGCCGATATGGTTCGCCGTGCAGGCATGAGAATAACCGAGGAGATGATCAGATTCGACGAAGAACAGTGCGACATGCGCGGAGTGGGAACCGCCCACCTTGTTGAGATAATGGATGCCTACGATCTACTCCCCGTCATGAACTACCGTTATGGAAAACATGAAGAGACTCCTAAGATCAGCTCCGACGTCCTCAGGAAATTCTTCACAAAGGGTAAACCGGATGGATGCTGGCTCGGGTGCACCATGGCCTGCGCTAAGGCTATCGAAGATTTCGAACTGAAAACAGGCCCCTACAAGGGAGAGAAAGTCCTTGTTGACGGACCGGAGTACGAAACCCTGGGCGGTTCATCCAATATGGGAATATTCGACCCCCGTTTTGTAATCGAGTACAACTTCTACTGCGACACCTATGGACTTGATACGATCTCCTTCTCAACAGGACTATCCTTTGTCATGGAGTGTTACGAAGCCGGCGTTCTTGATAAGGAAAAGACCGGAGGACTTGAAATCCCCTTCGGCGCCAGTGAAGCAGCACTTGAGTTACTTCATCAGATTGGCAGGGGAGAAGGTTTCGGTCTGATCGCCGGCAAGGGTATCCGCTACATGAAGAAGTACTTCGTAGAGAATTTCGGCGCAGATCCGGACTTCGTGAATGATATCGGCATGGAAGCCAAGGGAATGGAATACTCCGAATACGTAACCAAGGAATCCCTTGCCCAGCAGGGCGGTTACGGCATAGCCCTCAAAGGCGCCCAGCATGATGAAGCCTGGCTCATCTTCATGGACATGGTTAACAAGCAGATACCAACCTTTGAAGATAAAGCTGAGGCCCTTCATTACTTCCCCATGTGGAGAACATGGTTCGGTCTGTGCGGGCTCTGTAAACTTCCGTGGAACGATGTTGAACCGGCGGACAACGCCGAAACAG
>JAUVUL010000089.1 GCA_030600975.1 Candidatus Aegiribacteria sp. | reverse complement strand
GTCATCTTGGAAACGGGCTCGATACCGGGGGTTCAGCCTGCAGAACACTCAGGGACAGTCTGGTTGCAGTAGTATATGAGTATATTGACGCTGATTACGGGTATCCATCCAGTTTCGGGGAAATGTACGAACTGAGCAACGGTGTGTTCGGCCAGAGGGGGGGGTTCCATTGCCCCGACGATGGTTATTCATATTACGAAATAACCTCAGAAGGTATATACTGCCCTTTTCACAGGGAAACGTGCTTTATTGAAAGCCCGGATGTTGCGGAATCACCTGATTCCACTTACAGCTACGGAATCTGAAACGGGAGATACTTGTACAGAAAAACGGTGATCAGCACACAGGAAGATTTGAACAGGCTTACGGATAAGCTCCGGGATGAAAAAGCTATTGCTGTTGATACGGAGTTTCACGGTGAGAGAAGGTACTGGCCCGATCTGTTTCTTATTCAGATAGCAGACATCGATGGCCCCGTAGCTGTCGATCCTCTGAAAATTGACGATCTATCTCCACTTGGCAGGCTCTTTGAGTCCGAATCACCAGTTAAGGTCATACACTCGGCCAGAAACGATATAGATGTTCTTATGCATCATCTTAACGTGGAATTCGCCTCGGTATTCGACACCCAGCTTGCAGCAGCTTTTCTGGGGCATGAAAGACAGACAGCCCTGTTCAAGCTTGTCAAAGCTGAATGCGGCATTTACCCGAAAAAGGGACACACTCTCAGTGACTGGTCTCTCCGGCCACTGGCTGACGATCAGATCGAATACGCCCTGGATGACGTCAGGTATCTGCTCGAGATACACCGGAGTCAGATTGAACAACTTGAGGCAAGAGGCCGTCTTGGATGGTACCTTGAAGAGGCGGAATCTCTCACGGATCCTTCAACATACAACAATGCCGTCCACAAATTGTTCAGAAAGGTCAGATCAACGGCAAAGGTAAGGAATAGCAGGCTGCACATTCTCTGGGCGCTTATCAAATGGAGGGAGAATGCGGCCAGACAGGCAAATAAACCAAGAAATTTCATTGTCAGAGACCATATCCTCGGAGCAATTACCACATTAACTCCTGTTTCTAAAAGGGCACTCTCAAGAGTGAGGGGTGTTTCCAACGGTTTTATCTTAAAATGGAGTGATGAAATTCTCAAAGTTATAGCGGATGCAGAAAGCTTTCCCGATAAAGATATTCCCGATATACCCAGGTATCATTCCAGGCCAGGTGTTTCGGCTCGCATGGACATACTCCGCATATTCCTGAAACAGGAATCGTGCAGACTCGGTATTTCTCCCGAACTTCTTCTCTCAAAGGACCTGATCAACTGCCTTGCGAAAAATCCACCTGAAAATGAGAAAGAGCTGTATTCTTTGCAGGAACTCACCGGCTGGCGGAAGGAAGCCCTCGGCGATGACCTCGTATCTCTTCTTAAGGGAAAGCTCGCCCTGAAACTGAATCCCGACGGTAAGGCGGGGTTACATTTCATCAGGATCGAATAGTGCCTGAATTCACTCCGCATGCAATCCTGAACAGGATGAAAAATGCTCTGAAGTCCCCTGGTGTACCTGCCCCCATGGAGGAATCCCGAGAGGCTTTTCCCGTTCTGATCTCAACCATAATAAGCCTGAGAACAAGGGACGCTGTTACAAGAACGGTTTCCAGACAGGTTCTGAAGAGGGCTCCGGATGTCGATGCCATGATCTCAATTGACAGAACGGAGCTGGAACTGCTACTGCGACCTGCAGGTTTCTACCGACAGAAAGCGGGACAGATGAAGAGTATCGCTTCCATCCTCAGAAGTGATTTTGAGGGCAGCGTTCCTGATAGTATGGATAGCCTGCTGAGCCTCCCGGGGGTTGGAAGAAAAACTGCTAATTTCGTGATGGGAATGGTCTTTGGCGTACCTTCAATATGTGTTGATGTCCATGTTCACAGAATTTCAAACAGACTGGGGCTGGTTGATACACAGTCCCCTGAGGAGACCGAGTTACGGCTTCAGAAACTTTTCCCTAAAGCGGAATGGACGGGAATCAATCACATCATGGTCAGATTCGGCCAGAGGATATGCAGGCCGATGAAGCCACTTTGTAATGAATGCCCATTGAGCGATCAATGCCCTTCCAGGATTCAACCCGAAAACTAATTGAAAGGCTGATTCATGGAATACAGAGTATCTCCAGAGGAACTGATAGATATTACAATGCCTCTTTCAGACAATACACCGGCATGGCCCGGTGATGTCCGATTCCGCATGGACACTTCAGTGGCTCACGGTTTCCGCTTGTCAAAACTTACTATGAGCAGCCATTGCGGAACACATATCGATCCCCCGGCCCACCTGGCCCGATACAACACATTCGTTGACGATATTCCCCTGTCCAGGCTCATTCTCCCGGCAGTGGTCACTGACTGCAGAGGAAAACCCAGAATCGAAAAAGACATTATTGAATCTCTTTCCCTCGATGGTAAAGCGCTGCTTCTGAAAACATCGTCAGGGACATCAGGAGATAACTGTGATCCGATGAACTACCCGTACCTTTCAGCGGAGGCAGCTGACCTGGCTGTATCTAAGGGCATAAAGACTGTGGGTATCGATACCTTTTCGGTGGATCCGCCAGATTCAGCAGAAGTTCATGAGATTCTTCTGGGCGCATCGATACCGATACTTGAGAATCTGCTGCTCGATGATGTCCTGCCGGGTAATTATCTGCTGATATGTTTCCCTCTGAAGATCATCGCCGGGGATGGGGCCCCCGTTAGAGCTTTCCTCCAGCCTTCCTGAAAACAGTCTTGAGAAGCGATGCGTCAGGGTCTTCCGGTTGCCTTTTTCAGATCCTCGTGTTCAAAAGCAGATGTCATCCTATCGATCTCTGCCTTGGATAAACCCAAAGCTAATGCCTCAAGGTGCCAATTTTTTACAGATCTTCCCACGTCCGCTGCTATGATACGCGCCTGATCAAGGGTAATATTGAAATATTCAGCAACAGAGAGGGCTGTATCAAGGGAGGCTGTAGAGTCGTCAAGATCAATGTTGGTCGAGAGCACACGCGGTTTGATATGAACAGGAGTAGGGTTCAGATCATAAGCCGGGGAAAGGCTCCATCCATCATGGCCAACGTACAGGAAGCCATGGTTTCGCATGTGATCGTCGACATTCGAGATAAGAACATTGAATACAATTCGTTTCCAAAGCTCCTGCAGGTCGGTCCTGGGAGTAGCACCGTATCTCCTGATAGCATCGGCAATCTCAAGGTAGCTGGATTGCTCATGATCAGTAGTACCAATCATACTCATGGCGGAAAGAAACGGGATTCGGGCTCTGTCCGTGCGATCAAACCGTTGAAGTACAAGAACACGTCTACTTCTGATTTCTACGACTCGCCGCCTGGGAACGACAAGACCGGCTGAATTGATCCTAAAAGGTCAATGTAGACGATGATCAGTTTACTCATCTCAGATCCTTCAGCCTTTCCTGGCCTGAGAATGGCGAATGCGCTGCGGCAAGTGTTCTTCTTCAAGTGTCAGACCCAATTCATCGTACCTCACATCTACGAGTTCAGCAAGGCGGTCGATCATGCCCAACACAAAGATGACGATCGCATAGGATTCGAGTGATACCTGTGGATTACCCTTCTCAATCTTTGAAAGAGTAGTCCGACTTATAGATGCACGTTCGGCCAACAAGGACATGGTTATCCTTCTCCGTCTCCTCGCATCCTTGATATCCTGCCCAAGTTTATGCAAGGCTCGCTTAACAGGTATCGGAATGCTTCTCAAGTTCTTTTTCGAGATATCTGTATTCATCGTGTTTCCAACCGTATTTCTTAATGTTCATGAGAGTATACCTTAACAGAGATAAGGTACAACATATTGAACGTTATGGCAAGTGTTGAATCGCTCGACGAAGATTTCGTTACAGCAAACTTCGCCAGAGGGGCATTGAGACGACGAAACCAATCCACACAATGAAAAGCAGGGTGAGTGTCAGGAAGAGAAGAGCGGGAAGGCAGCCAGTGGTGAGCTTGATGCCCATTCCCGATGCAACTGATTCCACCGCTTCCTTCGCTTCCTTCAGGGTCGCATCCGCATAGCTGCGGTAAACCTTGATCGCCTCTATCTTTTTCCCCTCGTGCAATAGTCTTTCAATCTCCACCCGGGCTTCTGGAGGGATATTCTCCCTGTTGTGTATATCTCCTCTGTGATTCACGTCAGAATCTCCGTCCTGTACGACATGACATACCAGGCCTCCCATCATCAGTAGTTTTCTGTCTGAAGCGACAATATAGAACGCCACGCTGACCCGTCAATAAAAATGTGAGCGGATGAACAATCAAAGCGGAATTGAAAATACTGTATAACTTGACACGTCATTACAGATCTGATTAGTCTATCTCTAAGTGTAAGTATATTTAATAGGTAAAAGATACATAATCATTATCAGCCGGAAGACGAATCTACGGAGAGCAAAAGCATGACCGACACGAATGACAAATTGGAAGTGACCCGCAACAATGCACGGTTGCAGAAGCGTGTTGCCGAATTGGAAAACGCTATCACCGAGCGCAAACAGGCGGAAGAAGAGCTGCGAGAAAGTGAGGAGAAGGTCCGGACTTTGTATGACTCATCGAGTGATGCGATAATGCTTCTTGATGAGAAAGGTTTTTTCGATTGCAATAACGCGACGTTGCAGCTTTTCGGTTGTGCCAGCCGGGAGGAATTCTGCAGCATGCATCCGGCCGATTTGTCGCCTCCGCTTCAGCCGGACGGCACAGATTCTATGGTTTATGCCAGGAACAACATAGCATTTGCTCTAAAAAATGGTTACAAACGGTTTGAACATTTACACCGCCGTTTAGACGGTACGGATTTCCTCGCCGAGGTACTGCTTGATGCGATGGTACTGGGTGACAGGAAGGTGCTGCAGGCGAGGGTGTACGATATTACCGAGCGCAAGAAGGCTGAGGAGCAGATCCGGTTCTTATCATCGGTTGTTGAGCAATCCGCAGACGGAATGGCGATAGCCGATATGGAAGGGAATTTGCTTTTCGTGAATATTGCATGGGTAAAGATGCACGGTTACAAAAAGGCGGGGGAACTTCTGGGCCGGAACCTGAGTGTTTTTCATAATGAAGAGCAATTCAAGGATGATGTTGAGCCATTTCACCGGAAAGTTATGGAAAGGGGACACAGCACCGGTGAGATTGGTCATATACGCAAGGATGGCACAGTATTCCCTACATTAACGACGACCACAATAGTAAGGGATAAAAACGACAATATAATTGCCATAGCCAGCGTGGCCACGGACATCACCGAGCGCAAACAGGCGGAAGAAGAGCTGCGGGAAAGCGAGGAGAAGGTCCGGACTTTATATGACTCATCGAGTGATGCGATAATGCTTCTTGATGAGAAAGGCTTTTTCGATTGCAATAACGCGACGCTGCAGCTTTTCGGTTGTGCCAGCCGGAAGGAATTCTGCAGTATGCATCCGGCCGATTTATCGCCTCCGCTTCAGCCGGACGGCACAGATTCTATGGTTTATGCCAGGAACAACATAGCATTTGCTCTAAAAAATGGTTACAAACGGTTTGAACATTTACACCGCCGTCTAGACGGAACGGATTTCCTCGCTGAGGTCCTGCTTGATGCGATGGTACTGGGCGGCAAGAAAGTACTTCAGGCAAGGGTGTTCGACATTACCGAGCGCAAGAAGGCTGAGGAGAATCAGGAGAAGCTGCGAGTACAGTTAACTCAGGCACAGAAGATTGAATCGGTGGGTCGCCTGGCGGGGGGAGTGGCCCATGATTTCAATAACATGCTGTGCGTGATCCTCGGCCATACAGAGATGGCACTGGAACAGATGGACCCGGCCCAGCCGGTCTATGACCATTTAGCGGAAATCAGCAAGGCTGCCGAGCGCTCAGCGGACCTGACGAGGCAACTGCTGGCCTTCGCCCGCAAGCAGTCGATCACCCCCAGGGTGCTCGACCTGAATGATACTCTGGCAGGGATGCTCAATATGCTGCGGCGGCTCATCGGTGAGGATCTTGATCTCTCCTGGCTGCCTGGGACGGAGTTGTGGTCGGTCAAGGTGGACCCATCACAGATCAATCAGATCCTGGCAAATTTGTGTGTCAACGCACGAGACGCCATCGAAGATGTGGGCAAGGTCACCATCGAAACGGGAAACGCTTCTCTGAACGAGGTATACTGCGCCGACTATCCGGGATTATGCCCCGGGGAGTACGTATTGCTGGCCGTAAGCGACAACGGTTGCGGTATTGACAGAGATGTCCTGGATAAAATTTATGAACCGTTTTTCACCACCAAGGGAATCGGCGAGGGTACCGGACTTGGGCTGTCCACGGTCTACGGTATCGTCAAGCAGAACAACGGCTACATCAGCGTGTACAGTGAACCGGGCAAGGGGACTACCTTCAATATCTACCTTCCCCGGCACACGGCAAAGGTCAGAGCGATGCAGAAGGAAGGTCCGGCAGAACAGATCACGCATGGCAACGAAACCATACTGCTGGTGGAGGACGAACCGGCGGTCATGGAAATGGCCACGATGATGCTCGAAGAACAGGGGTATACCGTGCTCGCCACCTCCACACCGGGGGAGGCTATCCGGATGGCCGGGGAGTACTCCGGTGAGATCAACCTGGTCATGACCGATATAGTGATGCCCGAGATGAACGGGCGAGATCTGGCCAGGAATCTACTTTCCATCTACCCGAATATCAAACACCTGTTTATGTCCGGGTACACAGCCAATGTTATCGCCCACCACGGAATAATGAACGAGGGTGTGCATTTCATACAGAAACCGTTCACGATCCAGAACATGGCAGCCAAGGTGCGGGAGGCGCTGGATAGCGAATGAAGAAGACGCAAAGAAGCGCATGAATGAATTTGAATGCTTTGACTGGTGGTTCTGTCATAAACCATTAGAAAAATAAGCCTGGCAAAGGGGGAAGGTACTGCCTTTCCCCTTTGCCTGCAAACGTCTCAACAATTCAGTGAATTACTAAAGACCCACCTCTTCGGTTTCCGTTTTTTCGGTTCCCGGCAGAT
>JAUVUL010000106.1 GCA_030600975.1 Candidatus Aegiribacteria sp. | reverse complement strand
GAGAGTGCAATCTCGAAAGCGGAAGCGGGACGGGAAATACCCCAGTTGTCAAGAACCGCCGGGTGTAATTCTCCGATAACTCCGGAAACCCGGCCATCGATAGTAATTACGGCACATCTTCCGGGAATGAACCTGTCATCATCAGTATCAGCAAGAGACAGCCCAATGGCTCGTGAGTGACAGAGGGAACCTATTATTGAATGAGCATCTCCGAAATCGGCCTTATTTCCGCAGACCAGGCAGGCCAGCAATATTTCGGTTCTGCAGTTCCCGTCTTCTCCGATATTGAGAACCTCCCCTGTCTCGAAAATCCTGTGTGGATACGCCGCATGGGCACTTGTACTTTCCACTTCAAGCAGTCCGGGAAGAAGCGTATTCCTGACCACGCCGTATTCCGCTGTCATGGGATTCGCTATACTCACAGGGTTGTTTGGTGTCCGCATCGCATTCTTAACCTTCGCTCTGCTTGTAAGGACAGGGCGAAGTATTTCTTCGCAACCCGCACCTGCAAGAAGAATCCGTGCTGCATCCGCCAGATCTTCTATGGGTGCGCATTTCCCCAGGGTGAACTGCTCCGGAAGAAGGGGATCAAAGGATGAGAAACCCAGGGAGATGACAATATCCTCGATCATGTCAACGGCGTGTATGCCGTCCCTCCTGTAGGGTGGCATGATACCTGATATCCCGGTTTCATTAAGCTCGACAGACGCATAATCCATCCGTTGAAGGGCTTTTCGAACAGATTCCGGAGATATGTCCACACCCAGAACTCCACGTATGGATTCTATGGACGCAGTCATAAGATCACTGAAAACGATCGGGGTTACAACGGTCTTTCCAGGGTAGGGTTCAGGATAGTTTATTCTTATTGGAAAAATACCAGCTCCTCTGTCCTGAAGGTTGCATGCCAGTATGGTAGCAGAAAGCTGTACCGTTTCCCATTCGGTGCCGGTAACCTCACAGAAAAGACTGGAATCACCGGCGCTTACCCTTCCTGTCGTCTGGCTGTTCAGAACCGGAGGGAAGGAAAGAATATTGCCACCGCTATCCTCAAGCAGGGGCCAGAGATCCTTGCCCTCCAGCAGATGGGCGTACGTTCGGCCGGTTTCCGTCTCTTCCAGGATTTCAGATAATGTCATTTCCTTCTCGAAGCCCAGAGGGACAAAAGATGTTTCGGGAGATGCTGCTCTGTATCTGACGGGAAACTCAATATCATCCAGTCTGTAAAATCCCGCTCCGGCAGTTTTCCTGTTCTTTCCAAAGGAGGTGGCCAGTTTCTCCTGTACATCTATCAGCGCATCGAGTTCCTTCTGATCCGGTGCCCATCCGCATGCGGCGAAAGCCGCTACGAATGGCCTTACATTCTCAAGACCGGGATCAACAAAGATCTCCGTATCAGGCTCCGGAAGTTCTTCGAGATGACTTTCAGCCCCGGAATTCCAGCATCGCAGCGCCCTTGCAACACCCTCCACGCACCACAGGTCAGGCCTGTTGGTATCATTGAGTTCCAGCTTGAGCCTGTCTCCCTCCGATGAGTCTATTTCACCTTTGACCAGAGAAAGGAGATCTGCCAGCTTCTCATCACCCGGATCTTCGATACGGACTTGTGCAAAAAGGTCCTGTCTGCTGACTTCTATCTTAGGCATCCTCGATCCCCTTTCCAGTTAGAAGGCGATCAGGCTGAACCCTGATCCCTCTCAGCTTTGAGAGGTCGGGGGTGATCAGATCGCGGATATCCTTAATCCCCATGGCGAGCATCGCCATTCTATCGAGGCCGAGACCCCACGCGATCACGGGCACATTTATACCAAGGGGCAGGCAGACTTCGGGCCTGAAAAGACCTGCGCCTCCACCTTCTATCCATCCCAGAACAGGATGAAAGATATGCATCTCGACCGAAGGCTCTGTGAAGGGGAAATATCCGGGAAGGAACTTGTAATCGGATGCCCCCGCTATCTCTTCAGCAAATAGTTTGAGAAGCCCCAGAAGATGCCTCAGATTGATCTGTTCACCAAGTACTATACCCTCCACCTGAAAGAAATCAGGAAGGTGTGTGGAATCAACCTGATCGTATCTGAAACATCTTGCGATGCCGAAATATTTTCCCGGAATCTCGGGATTCGATGCAAGGGTCCTTGCTGACAGCGCTGTTCCCTGGGATCGGAGAATAGCCTGAAGGGACTGTTCACGGCTGAAACTGTAACCCCAGCCTCTGGAGCCGGTGTTACCGCCGGTCTCATGAACTTCTGCGACCCTCTCCTCAAGTTTCCGCTCAGGAGGGGGCACTTTGATACCGTCACTCAGGAAATAGACATCGTGGATATCCCTTGCTGGATGGAACTGAGGCATGAAAAGGGCATCATTATTCCAGAACTCGTTTTCGGCCAGTGAACCTCGCATTTCAGTGAAACCCAGTGCCATGAACCGTTTCCTGACCGTATCAAGAAACTGCCTGTAGGGATGCAGCCTTCCTGTATGTATCTGTGACGGAGGGATATCCAGTTGATACCTTCTGAACTTGGCGTTCCTCCATGAACCGTCAGCCAGAATCTCCGGAGTAATAGCTCCGATAGTGATACTCTCCTTTGCCGCTCTGAGAGCTATCCGCCCCTCTTCAGTGATATCAAGCATCCTGGTTACCAGTACATTAACCGTAAACTCGGCTCTGCTTTTTCCCCTTTTCGGACTCCTGTCTTTAATAATTGAAACTACATCCTCAGGCAGCCGGGTCATCTTCAGTTCACCACCGCCGGAGAGAGGTTCGTAAACAAGGTCCCAGATTTTCCGGAATACTGTTTCTTCAGGCTCGCAGGTAAGATGAATGCCATCGGCATCCGACTTCAGATGGCCGATTTTCGTGAGTGACCCGAATGCACTGCCCCAGCGTCCCCTGTCAAAGATAGTATTCTTCTGAATCTCCTGCAGAGACCCGGCGCCTCCGGCTACTTCCCTCAGCATTGCCAGTTCAGGCGTGACACCTGCTTTAAAGTTTCCAATTCCCAGGGGTCCAAGCTCTACGAATTCTTCCTCATCCCGTGATACCTCTCTGACAAGCTCTCTGGATAGAAGCCATTCGGCTGCCCTTCTGTACGAACCCTCATCGGGGAGATCACTGCTTTCGATTATTTCAGTATCAGATGCTTCCCCGTTTTCTTCGAGGTATACAAGCAGTTTCTCCTCAAGTGGATGCAGGTCTCTTTCCTCAGTCACTTATTCCCTTTCTACCGGATCTTCCACAATTCGACATCTTCAACAAGGAACATACCCTGCTGCGGTCTGGGTACGGCATTGTCACCCTTGAGAATCGCGTCGCATTCAGGACAAATGTATGTATTCTCGGTAAGTTCAGCGTCACATTCGGGACATATCAGCTGCAGTCTTGCATCAATGTATGTCATAAGTTCCAGCGCGGAAACATAACCGTTTCCGTTGCTGTCCGCATCTCCTCTGGAACCCTGAAGCAGGATCGGAGTAAGAATTCTTTCGCTGACGCTCAGGTCTTCTCTGGCTGCGGTGAGGATCAGGACATTGCTTCCACTGGAAAAATCGTTCACAAAACCACCGGAATGGCATGCGTCGAAGAAAAAGAAAACCGGTGCTACCGCAAGGGAATCCACCAGTGATGCTATCTGATCATCCGATATCTCATCATCGTACAGGCAGAGGTATTCGTTGGCAGAATCCGGTTCCTCGCTCCCTCCTGAACCCGGATACGACTGATCACCATGACCACTGTAGAAAACAATGACCTTATCCTCGGGTCCGGCAGATATCAACAGAGAGGATATCCCGCTTAAGAATTCCTCGGAAGTGGCCATGGCGTCCACCAGGAGTATGACATGATCGGGCTCCACTCCCTGATCTTCGATAAGGAAATTGTACATTTCAACTGCGTCCATGCTGGCCCTGTTCAGAATATCAGCTGATGAGGAATATCCGCTGATCCCTGCGGATATTGCCCAGATCTCTTCCGACGGTGATGGTTCCGCGAGACATGTTCTCTCGATTCTGTTCACTTTCAGTCTGAACGGTGTCTGCCCACTCCTGTCGTACAGGTAGACAGTTATCCCGTATTCGGCGCTGTCTTCGACGTAAACTTCTACAGCCTCATCACCTGCCGCATCAACATTGCTCAGCCATCCCTCAGCGATCAGATCGAAATCAGGACCGGTGACGAACAGATCAAGATCGACTTCCCTGTCCTCACCGGTGAGTCCGATATCCAGAATAGTCTCCGATTCGGCCTGAACTGTGAAGAACTCCGCGGGTGAGTCTCTGCTGATCACACCGCTGTATTCTCCTGCAATCGGAAGGGCATCAGCCCGGGTTACCCATACGGTTGCGTAACCTGTTGTCTGAATATCTCCGAAGAAGGGATCTATCCATACTGTATCTCCCTCCGAAACGTACAGCAGGAATTCCTCATTTCCCCTTGCAGTAGCGAACGTAACCGCCGGCTCACCGGCTCCCCTGAACAATCTTACATCTCCGTCACGGGTTTTCTCGAAATTCACGCTTATCCTGAACAGGCCTCCATGAATCGGAGAGAAACCGACAGGCAGGTTTCGTCCAGAATCGATATTCACTACCTTTTTGACAGGCGTAAGGCTTGAAAATGGACCTGCCTCCCGAGTGTACATTTCGTAGGAAACGGTTTCATTCTCTCCTGGATCGAAAAGAATCACATCCGCAACGACATCATTGCCGGTCGGCTCCAGCAAAAGCGTCTCGATTGAGGAGTAGGACTGGGATCCCATCAGGTATTCACCGGATGTGTCCCGAATGATGAGATCGATATCCGCTCCCGAAGAGAGTATTGCCAGGTCAAGGAAGAAGCTGGATTCGTGGTCAGGTATGATGTATCGATGAATCTCATCCAGAGTAATCGATTCTGTCAGGCCTGAGGGATCGAATTCGGGAAACTGCCCGGAAGGTTCAACCGAGAACATATACTCTCCGGAACCGCTTTTTCCGTATCTGATGACAACGGCTGTCACTACTTCTCCGGGAAGAACCGAAACGGTAACTGTTTCAAATCCTTCAAGCGACATACTGCTTCCCCAGAGGCTCATATTCGTGCCGTATACTTCAAGATCCAGATCGGTTCCTCCGGTACCCTCGAGTCTGAATGTCCAGCGACCCGGTTCACCGGGGCTGAAAGTATAGGTTTCCGCCATAACATTCCTGCCCAGAGTACCCTCAACACCATCACCGGGGAACAACTCAGAGGGAGATACCTCCATAACATCAATCTCAGCGGATAAAGAGGAGTAACCATCAACACAAACCAGTTGAACGTAAAACCAGTAATCGGCGAAAGCCGACAGTATCATATCACTGCCGGATTCCGACTGGCACAGAATATCACCATTTTCATCAAAGGCCGTCAGTTTTATCCCGTCAGGCACAGATAATCTCAGACAGACGTAATCATCCTCCAGAATACGCACCCATCCCTCCCCCAAGGAAACATTAACGGTCGTCTGCTGACCTGCTTCGAACGTCTCGATTTCGGCGGAATTGGGAAGTACGACAGACAGGATTACTGATGAAAGAAGAATTGACAGCATGAAAACCTCCATCACTCAAGTTACATTACAGCGGTTGAATCAGTCTATTCTAACAGGATAATATGCAATTCTCGTACTCCGGCGGACAGGTGAGTACCGGTATACCGTTCTATGATTTAATCAATCCATCATGGAATTACAGGAAAGGATACCTGCGTATTCTAATTTTGGGCAGGAGAGGTAGGGCGTTCTTAAGGGCATTATTGCAGACGGTGGAAAACCCACTTTCCTGTATTTAGTATCCAGGTTTATTACATTGACAAATAGTATTGTAGAAATTAGCTTAATTAATGGCCGATTGGCCATCCCTGCACTTCGCAACATAAATCATCACATTTTGTAGCCATTCGGCTGCAGTGGTCTATCCATTAATAATCTTACTTAATGGAGGTGGTTTCATGAGAGTAACAAGTTTACTCATGGCTGTTCTTGTGTTTATTCCCCTTTCTCTTTCTAATGCGAATTTTGCGGTCCAGACGGACTGGTCAGGCGGAGATGGAATTCCCGGTCCGGTCCTGGACTGGGGAAACAAGTTCTACCAGTCTTCGTATGTTGACTGGTCTGGCTATCCAGGCATCCTGCTGCTTTTGAAGGGTATTCTGGAACACACCGTTGATGGGGACTTCGATTGCGCCTGGTCCGTCTACTCGGAGGACATAGACGGCGATGGTGATATGGACGTACTGGGTTCTGCACATTACGACGACGACATCACATGGTGGGAGAATACCGACGGTTCCGGTACATCCTGGGTCGAGCATACCGTTGATGGGGATTTCGATGGTGCCTATTCCGTCTACTCGGAGGACATAAACGGCGACGGCGATATGGACGTTCTCGGTGCTGCCATAATTGGCAACGACATCACATGGTGGGAGAATACCGACGGTTCGGGTACATCTTGGACCGAGCATACCGTTGATGGGGATTTCGATGGTGCCTATTCCGTCTACTCGCAGGACATAGACGGCGACGGAGATATGGACATCCTCGGTGCTGCCGTAACTGCCGACGATATCACATGGTG
>JAUVUL010000113.1 GCA_030600975.1 Candidatus Aegiribacteria sp. | reverse complement strand
TATCTTAATTATCATGATACTCCCCCTTTGAATCGAGGGGTTCTATCAATGCATGCTGCTGCGCAAGCCATGTCTGATACTCCTGTGCGGCGAATACTGATATGAAACCGGGTTCGGAAAATATTCTGGCTATGATCTCAGGACGGAATTCAGTCTCGGGATCGAGATGCATGTCGTAATATCCTGATGCCTGAGCAAATAAAGTCCTTTCTGTTCCGGAAACCGTATCAGGAACGGGGAACTCCAACTCTGCCCATTGGCCCACTTCAGGCATTGAATGGTAGGTCCCATCTGATCCGGTAAGATAATTCAGTTCGTTTTCATCGTCGCTTTCCGTCATTGCAATAGCATTGATTCTAGTCAAAGAGTATTCAGCATCAGCTGTATAATCCACAGCAAACCAGTTCAATTTCCAGAAGCCTATGGGAGGGATAATACGAAGCGTAACTGTTTCATCTTCGACTCCGCTTAAATCAATCGGTACTATTCTATCTTCAGATACCAGGGGTCCACCACCGGTAATAGTGCCTGCATCGACCCAGATCTCACCGTTCCAGAGGTGAACACTTAGAAGGAAAACCTCCTCGTTCCTGTCCCATTGAAGGAGTTGATCTCTGAAAAGACCAATATCAAAACTGGAATACCAGAGACCGACATTATCCCCGTGGAGTTCGGCCACCCTCCTCAGCATCTGGGAAGCCCACAGCGAATTACAGCCATTCACTATGAGCTTCGCAAAGTCTGCGCCCTCAGGTCTGGGAAGAACAATCTGAATCGTATCTCTCAGAGGTTCGCCGATATCGAATCCATCTACAGGGAAGTGCGTCTGCCAGAAGAGAAGATCATCCTTTGCCAGCCAGTGTGTGATGTCTCCGCCACAGCTGCTGCGAGCTTCAACGATATTCTGGATATCGCTTACCGTATGGAAGGTTCCATTCGCTTCCGGGATGATTTCCACATTATCCGGATGGTCTACAGCAATGATTACTAACTCGTCGGTGTACTGGGTTTCTTGAACTTCATTTGTTAAAAGTATGCGATAGACTCCATCCTGAGGGATCATATTGTCCAGCCTGCACCAGTCCGTTCGTTGAAGCCCTCTGCAGATGGCCCTGCCGTAAGGTTCACCTTCAAATATGAAACTGCTGCCATCGAACGAATAGATGAACGGACATGATTCTTTTAACGCAGCGATGATCAGCACTGCGCCAACAAGCACAGATGAGACGACTCCACAGGTCATGAATGATGCTTTAAGTAGATCGAACTTGGTTACATACACCATCTGGACTTCTTCAAGCGGAATACTGACAGTGGATCCATCAGCAAGCACACCGACAATATTGTTACCTACGAGAAGAGCTCCATCACCTTCAATAATAGGTCTGGTCATGCCGCTGTAGGATGAATATTCTTGACCTGCGATATGAGAGCCGGCGAATCTTACGATCTCCCCCTCGGTTGTCACCAGCTCCGTAACGTAGTATTCCGGATTGTAAAGAAGCTCCTCTTTATCAACAAGATGTGTCTTGCTGCATGATACCGTAAAGAGGAGGAAGTTGATTATTATTATCACTATCAATATTCTTTTCATATTAACCCCCTGAACCCTTCCACCCTAAAGAACAGGCTATTGCCCCTCCAGATTCAGTTGAATTGTCCGCAAGTATGTTGCCGGAAATAGTGGGTGACGATCCATCTGAACATAGAATAGCGCCTCCAAGTCGCTTCCTGTCTTCGTATATGAATGTTCCATTTCCGTTTCTGAGGGTGAACCCGCTGAGAACTGCACCTGGTCCCTCCCCTGAGGTGAAGCTGACGATGCTGTGCCCATGACTGGACCCATCAATAATGGTGTTTTCGGGTCCGGATTCACTGATGAGAACAATGGATTTTCCTCTGAAATCGAGATATTCGTTGTATACGCCTGCCGATACAATAAGCGTGTCACCATGTGAAGTTGCGTCAATGCTTTCCTGTATGCCGGGTAGATCGCTCGGAATATGAATGGTTGCAGCTGAAACCGAACCTTGGATGAGGATCGAAACAAAGCAAATGGTTATGAAAGGTAGTAGTGTATTCATAACTACCTCAAATCGTAAATACCAAAAATGAATATAACAATCCTGTTATTGAGCGCAACTGCAGTTATTAGAAGTGCATTTATTTTTGAGAGATTGAGGCTATTATCAGACGGATATAGTCCTGATTATTAGGAAGAGGCTTGCAATGAAATGCCAGCTCCTGAAAACGCAGCTTAGTAATGACCGAGCCTACTATCAGTTCTGTTTCAGCTGTGGCATCGGCCATGATGGTTGCGATGTCTCCTCCAAAGAGCTTGCTTACAAGGCCGGTATTCAGGCGGGATACAATAACCGTTCCCTCTCCGTCTTAGTATACCACAACCCTGCAGGGTATAATGGAGCTTATAACTCTGGATTCATCATCGGACAGTATCTATCCATAAGATCACAGAAGACGTCGTTGAAATGCGCAAGCACAATTCCACTGCCGTTAAACCCGTAAATGAGTTCTTCTATTTCATCAAGGGGGGCGGATAACGCTCAGGGGAGGTGCCTGAAAAGGTATTCCTCCGAATGATCGGTATACGGAATTAAACGGGGTTCTTTGAATATGTCAATATTGAAACAAATACTTGACAAATTGTAAAATAGTTTTTATATATATCTAGATATTATTCACAATATGAAAGGAGCGATCATGAGCGAAGAACAAAGAGAGATACTTCAGATGGTGTCCGATGGGAAGATAAGCGCTGACGATGGCGCACAACTTCTGGAAGCACTTAAGAAAGGCGAAGAGAAGAGAAGGGAGATGGAATCGCCGGCAAGGAGGGTTAAGGAAAAGAAACGGCAAATACGCGAGCATAAAAAGATGGTGCATATAAACGGCCTTGACAGTATGCGCGATATTGGCCGAATGGTGCGCGGCATAGTAAGAGACTCAGTATCCGGGATTGATGATGAATTCGAGGAAATTGACGAAGATATGTTTGAAAATGCCGAGCAGCTGGAAGGCTCACTTGATCTGGAAGAGGGTACAGAACTTGTTCTGAAACGGCGTGTTCACAGGCACAATAGGAACAGTGAGGGCGACCTGATATTGAACGGAGTGGAAGGGTCGACTCTTGAAGTCCTTGGAGAGGATTCACCAGACGTACGCATATACCGGGATAATGGAACAGTATATCTTAAATGGGATAAGGGTGATTTATCGCTTAATATACCTGAGACTGTTGAAAATGTCAGAGCAAAGATACTGGGTGGAAATATCATTCTGAATGGTGTGAATGCAGCAACTGATATAAGAACAATGGGCGGCGATATTAACCTCTCTGAAGCATCAAAGGCTTTCAGAGCGAAGACGATGGGGGGAAATATTTTGATCAATCTGACTGATGACTGGGATGAAGATTCGAGGGTTATAACAATGGGCGGCAACATAGCACTGAGCATATGTGAAAGTACAAAGGGCTCCATATCGGCGAAGACCATGGGGGGTGAAATTACCGTCCAGGAGGGTATATCCGGATTAACTGAATCTGGACATCCCGGTTCTTCCAGAGTAAATATAGACCTGTCAGGGGGAGAAGATGCACCGGAACTCAGAATCAAAACCATGGGAGGTAATATCTCAGTAACCATGTTCGGAACAGAGTCGGTTGAAGAGAATAACGTGGAGAAGAAGAGCAGAAGGAAAAAAAGAAAAGAGAAAAAATGAGTGACAGTTCCATTCCACCCAAATGCCCCGGCTGTGGAGACAGGCTTATTGTTGTCAAGCTTCAGTGCAGCTCATGCGGTACCGAAGTGAACGGTGAGTTCGATTTATGCCCGGTATGTACACTTGAGGGGAAGAACAGGAAGCTGTTCGACCTGTTCATGGAATCAAGGGGGAATCTCAAGGAAGTTCAGAGAAAACTGGGCATATCGTATCCAACTGTAAGGCAGAGAATTGATAATATGTTCAGTGAGCTGAAGGGTGAAAATCCACCACTGGATCCTGCCGAGGTTCTCAAGAGGCTCAGCGATGGAGAAATAGATGTAGAAACTGCATCAAGGCTTCTAACCGGGGAGTGAATCTGAGACTGGGAATACAATACAGGACATGCCGAACAAACAGGATTCAGTCCTGAGTATCCTCGGGGTGAAGTGTTTCAGCTACATTTCCCGTCTGAGACTATCGAGTTTCATTTTCGCTACTGGAACCCAGCCGAAAAATTCTTCCAGATCCTTGCAGGGATACTCATCACACTCCGCGCACGTCTCCAGAGGTCGATCCAGGGCACAAAGACGCATCGGACACTCTAAACAATGCGAGAAAAGCACTCCTTCAGTCGAATGACATCCATCGCAGTTGATATCATCAGTGCTTATATCAGCATTGAATTCTTTCGACCATTCGGCAGCGACCTTTTCCCTCAGAGTCTTATCGTCGCTTTGTGTTGCAATATAAGCGGGGCATTCTGTACAGTTCAATCCGCAGTAGGCTATCTCTTGCATATCATTCTCCATTCAAGAACCGGTTTCTGTATTCATGGACAAACCGGGTAACCGTTTACCCCATTACATCGAAATAGAGCGATAGGACAATCGATCTCACACCACCGGCAGCGCAGCCTTGAATAACGCTCCAGCACGTCCTATCCAACCATGTTTATGGGCATCAATTCAGGAACAGCAAGATCATTCCATGCATGCTTTCTGTCTGAGGCAAGAATACCGCCGGCAATCCTGCCCCGTCAATGCCATGCACGGCTGATGAGTATTCGGAATGTCATCCCTCCAGGGCATAGTTTCGCGAAGGGGCTCGCAGATCATCATCCAGGGAGGAAGCAAACTATTCATTATATAAACATGGTCAAATATCCTGGAACAAATCAGCTCTTCTTCTATATTGATATTTATATGGCTTTGTGCAATATGGAGGTATTATGAAACATTCCATTAACAGAAAGATACAGGGCAAATATCTTTCCTCAGCGCTTGGAATCGTTATTATGGCTGGATTCCTATCTGCAGACGATGCTTCTGCGAAGATTACTCATGATGACGAAGATAGCCAGAATAACTCGATAACTCCTGCCGGTTCAGGTTCGCAGTCTTTATTCACCAGGACTTCAATATTGTGGAGCAATCCGCAATGGCAGGCTTTCAAGATGCTCTGGCGTAAGCTCGATACCGTAACTCCAACTGACACAGGTTATGTTCCAGACTTCTTGAATGCAGAGGAAGCCGGTCGATTCAGAAACAAACTGGATGTGGCTTTCCGGGAGTTGAGAGAGGTTTCAGAAGAAATCGGCATAGATTCAGTGGAACTTGCTCTTCTTGAGACACTGACTTTCGACAGATTCGATTTTCTATCCTATGGATCAAGACTGCTATTAACCAGGATGATGATGCCGCCTGTCTCAGAACTGACCGATGATATGCTACCTCAGATTGAGGCAAGAATCGATACTGTCATCAAGTTGCGTGAATCCGGTCTGATCACCGGGGAAGAGATGGATAGAGCATTCGGGAACATGACATCGTGTATTGACACCTACTGTGTTCTTGAGGTACTCAACAGATCGTTAGTATACACATCCCCTGCCTGGTCTTTTAGTTGGCCGGAGGATGTATCTGAAATCAAGATGGCTTTCGACAGCATCCGCACCGCTTCGCTTATCCGAATAGAACAGGATGGGGAAGTCTACGAGGGGCAGTATCAGGAAACATGTGATGCATTTGAAATAGTAGAAAACGCTCTTCATCGAACCATTCTCAGATTACCTGCACTTAACGATCTCCTTCTTGATCTGGAGCTCTTCTAGGTTGTGCAGTCGATTGAGCTTTCTATCTCCAGGATCGCTCATCTTGTGATTTCATAGAACCTGTTCATCCGGCTTCAATATCAGGGATGTCATTCTTACAGAGAACGCAGGGCTGACTCCGAGAAAAAGTCGTAAGATATGCCGCCGAATGATACATAAAATATGACGAATCCCTACAAAACAACTATATTATTCAAAATACATATCTACATCAAATTTGTCATTCAAACTGAACCATTATGATAACCACTGGAAAGGAATTGAAAATAATATGAAAATAGCATCCCTGTTTGCTCTGACACTGCTTGTCGCTATGGCCACAGCAGGAACGGATACCATCGCTGATATCTCTGAGAAGGTGACTGCTGCATTCGATATTGAAACCGGTACATTCGCTGAAGGCGCATACGAGACACTTCTGGAAGCCCATACCATGATCGAAGTAGCCTTGGAGGATGAGATTACCGATGCAAATGAACTGTGTGCACTTCGTGCAATGGATTGCATGGTCCTGTACAATCTCTCATGCCTTGAGGCTTTAAGCGGAAACACTGACGAGGCTTTCACCTGGCTTGAGGGTTCGGTAGACGCTGGATA
>JAUVUL010000199.1 GCA_030600975.1 Candidatus Aegiribacteria sp. | reverse complement strand
GTTGCCCTCTCTGCGCCTATGGTAAAGCGGGAAAGTATCCATCTGTCATAGGGCCTGAGTTCCGGTTCAAACTCCGGATCGAAATCATCCAGGTGGGAGACCGCGAATTTAACGGCGTTCCAGAGTTTCGTCACAAGGCGTCTTCCATCGCCAAGCACTTCTTCGCTGAAAAGAACATCGCTGCCAAGCTTTGAGCTGCATGACCAGTAGCGTAACTCATCGGCGGAATACTGTTCAAGTGCGATCAGAGGATCACCTGCTACGCTGCCTTTGCTCTTTGACATCTTCTTACCGCTCGGATTAAGAGCATGCCCGCTCATCATAACGTCTTTCCATGGGATATCATTGGAATGGAGGTGAGCCTTGGTTATGGTGTAGAATGCCCATGTGCGGATGATATCGTGCGCCTGGGGTCTCAGGCTCATGGGCATGAGTCCTTCTCGCTCGTTTTTTTCTCCCCATCTGGCATTTATCTGAGGTGTAAGGGAACTTGTTGCCCATGTATCCATGACATCCGACTCGGGTCTGAATGAAGTTGAACCACAGCTTCGGCAGGGTTGTTGAGGACTGTCCTCAAGGGGGTCTACCGGGAGGTCCTCTTCCTTTGCGAAGAACGGTTCACCGCATTGTTCGCAGTACCATACAGGGAATGGAACACCGTAGTAACGCTGCCTGCTGACGCACCAGTCCCACTTCAGATTTTCAACCCAGTGGTCGAAGCGTACTTTGAAATGGGCTGGATACCAGTTGATCTTGTTACCGCACTTTACAAGCTCATTCTTCCTGTCCAGGATCCTGATGAACCACTGCATGTTGACAAGGTATTCAAGAGGAGTGCCGCATCGCTCATGAACGTTTACGGTATGCTCGATGTTCTTACTGTCTTTCTGGAGGCCCTTCTCGATAAGCTTTTCAATGATAACTTTCCTTGCCTTTTTCCAGTACATTCCCTTGAGGAAGCCGGCAAGGTCGTTCATATGTCCCTTGTCATCCAGTACGATACGCAGATCGAGATCGTATTCCTGCCACCACTCGATATCGGTGGTATCGCCGAAGGTACAGCACATGACGATTCCGCTGCCCTTCTCGATATCAACCTTTGAGTCACCTATTATCTCAACCTCATGGTCGAAGATGGGAACCCTTGCCTTTTTCCCGATCAGGTCGCTCCATCTTTCATCGGAGGGGTTCACAAAAACAGCCACACATGCGGGAAGCAGTTCGGGCCTTGTTGTAGCGATGGTAATTGCTCCGGTTCCGTCCGCGAGGCTGAATTCGATGTCATGAAATACCGCGGGAAACTCTCTGTCTTCCGTTTCAGCCTGAGCAACAGCGGTACCGCACTCAGGACACCAGAGCGTGGGAGCTTCCTTCCTGAAAACAAATCCCTTTTCGTTAAGGTCAAGGAAAGATCTCTGGCTGATTCTCTGAACCCACGGGTCTATAGTGGTGTAGAGAAGATCCCAGTCACATGAGAAGCCAAATCTGGTCCAGAGATCTCTGAACATATCCTCGGTTCCCTTCGTGACTTCAAGGCAGAGTTCAACGAACTGGCTTCTCGGCATATCCTGAGCTTTCACATTCTTTTCTTGTTCGGTGAAACGCTCACTTGGAAGTCCGTTATCGTCGAAGCAGAAAGGGTAGAAGACCTCCATACCCTTCATTCTGTGGTACCTGGCGATAACCTCAGCCTGGACATAGCTGAAAACATGCCCCATATGTATCTTTCCGGATACGGTTGGCGGAGGCGTGTCGATGGAGTATACCGGTTTGCCGGAATCGCTCCTGTATTTGAAGATACCCCGCTCATTCCAGAATTTCTGCCAGCGAGGTTCCGATTCTTTTGCATTATAACGCTTAGGTAACGTCACTTGCGGTTCCTTTCGATTCCCGGGGACACTGTTCAGCATACTGCAGAGAGCAAGAAAGATAATCCTGAAGGGGTTGCCGAACAAGTGTCTAACCTGCATCTTTTCAGGGATACTGAATATTTCATATCAGCCGGGAGTTTGCCCCGCCCGTACCATGAAGGAGGAGGGAGGAGTATTGAATACACCGTCATCGGAAGATCTCAGGGATACGATCCCTTCTCTCCTCAGGGGAATGAAGGGTATTCTCAGTATCAGTGCCGTAGCCCACATCATGAACGTTAAAACGGGTTCAGTGAAGGAGATACTGGCTGAACTTGAGGAAGACAAAGCCGTATGCAAAAGGCGGGAGCACCATGTAGATGGATGGACTGTTCCGGGTGAAACCGGACCCTGCACCGGAACGCCAGGCACTGAAGAGTGGCTTGAGAGACTGTCGGAATACGTTCTATCCTCTCCCGGGGCAACACTTCCTGAGATAATAGCAGCGCTTGAAAACGGACACCTATCCGCACGGGACAGGACATTCCTCCTTCTCGCAGCGATGCAGCAGGCTCGGGAAAATGGTGAATTCAGACTGCTCTCATATTTCATAAGGGAAATCATGCGTCCTGGAGAAATCAGCCTGACAGTACAGGAAGCAGAAAAAGTTCTTTCAATCTTTGAACCCCGTAAACTCAGGAATGTTTGTAACGCTACCGCTGTTGATTTCATCGAACAATATCTTCCCTCGTTCGAATCCCCCTGCATGGCACTGACGAGACTGGGAGAGCTTGAACTGATTGAGAACAGGCTTCCGCAGGCGGAGAAACACCTTAAAGAAGCTCTGGAACTGAGCATGGAGAAGAATACCGGCGACTGGATCCCTGCAATACTCAGCAGTATGGCTGAGATCCCGAGGGATTTCGAGGGGATAGAGGAAATGGCAGCTGAGATAGACAGGATACTAGACTGGCTGCCCCGGATAAACGATAATGAAGTCATGGTGAGGATACTGGCCACTGCCGCGACCGCTCTGGCCGGACTCAGAATGAACGCTGCTGCCGAGAAGGCGATCCTATCCGCCATGACCCACATACCGGTGGTTACACTCGAAACCCAGCAGGTACTTGAATGGTGCAGGGCAAAGGTCTTCATAGCGTCCGGAAGAAGAAAAGCCGCTATGAGCATGCTTCAGCGAGCCCTGCTGCTTGCTGAAAGCGTGAATGACCAGCTGGCGGTCACGGAGATTCTGAACACAATTGTCTTCGAAATGAAGGAACGTCCCGGATACACGGTAAGAAGTCTTATTTCAATAATGCAGAGCATTTCGAAGAGAGCATCAACAAGCGGGAATCTCTCAAACAGGTTGTATGCCCTCGATCATATGGTAGATATGTACACCAGAACATTGCAGGTTGCTAAGGCCGGGGATGCCGCGAAGAGGGTTTCCGAAATTGTGGGATCATCGGAAATACTCTCGGAAGAACCTCGTACATCATGGTGTGAGACTTATCTGGGATTCCTTACGGGGAAAGAAATTGCCACCGGCAGTGGAGACCTTCTTCTGCCGGGCACCGATGGCTTCCTCAAATCCCTCGCGGAGGGCTCAGAACCCGCTTCAGAGGCAAAGATGATTTCCGATTATCTCATGGCTTCCCCGGGGAGTGATACCGTGATTTACGCGCTGACTCTTGCTATGGAAGCATATTCACGGGGCTTTAACAGGGCTTCCTCCATTATTGCCGCAGCACTTGATTCTTCCTACAGCAGTTTTCATGAGGACCCGTTCCTCTCCTGGAAACTCTGCATAAGCGGTATCCTTGCCTCAAAGGACAGCCATACGGACGATTTCTTCCAGTCGGCGCAGATTCTGGCAAGGCAACTGGACAGCCTTCTGCTGGTATGGCTTCTGCTCCGCTGCAGGATGAAGCTCAACCACGACCGGGATTTCAGAAAAGATTCCGAGATATCCCTCATGCTGGCCGAACTGGACGAGTATATAGCCTGTCAGCTGCCGGAAAGCGTCAGGGATGAATTCATGGAAAGAACCGGTGCAGGTCGCCGCTTCGAGCGGCTGAGAACTTCCTCCGGGTGCCCGAAGGGAACCCTGAGGGAAATGAGGGATTCCATAGCGGCAGTGCTGGAAGAAGAATCCATGAATGCTTTCAGGGAGATCAGCAAAGGAATCCGCAGAATATCTTTCCGTTCGGAGATCAGCGGCAGCATGGAAGCCATGGGGATACTGGCTTCCGCGGACAGGATTCTGGCTCTCAGGATCAAAGACAGCAGCATAAGCATAATTGAAGGTTACGGCCCCGGCAGGCTCCGGCTTCCGTGCATGGAGGCTGAAGAAGTAATCAGGAAATCACCAGTGGAGAGAGTCCTGGTAGATAATTTCGGGGAGAACCCCTTCGGCAGCAGAAGGTACATAATTATTCCGACAGAGAAATCCGTTCTTCCCTCACAGATGGAGAAAAGACTGCATTCCCCCTGCTCTCAGGGTGAAAACTACCTGCTCATCGAGATGGATACCCCCTTTGATAATATCGGCAGAGAAGCGGAGTTCTTTATTGAATGCCTGTGCAGACAGGTGGGTTCGGCCCTTCTTCTCCGTGACAGGGAATCCATGGCCTACATTGATACACTTACCGGTTCAGTCATCGGTTATTCATGGACAAAAAGGCTGCTGGAACTTACAGACGATGAAAATTCTACCTGTATTCCTCCGCTATCGATCCTTCTTGTGAATGTGGATAGTTTGAGGGAGATCAACAGGCTTTTCGGGTATAAGGTAGGAGACAACACTCTGAAAACCGTTGTCTCCACAATTAAGGAAATACTTCGCCCCAACGACATGATAGGAAGATTCAGGGAAGACCTGTTCGGTGTGTTTCTTCCGGAGACGGGAGAAGAGAACGCCATGATCATCGCTGAGCGGATCTGCGGTGTTATCGCAAGTACCGAGATAAGACCTGACAGGGTACCGGTAACCGTCTGCATCGGTGTTACTGTATACGGTTCTTCCC
>JAUVUL010000087.1 GCA_030600975.1 Candidatus Aegiribacteria sp. | reverse complement strand
TACTCGTATGGAGGAGTTACACCCGGGGTGTCGGAGTACATGTCCCAGACCTTGTCTCCATACCTTTCATCCGTCGTGAAAAATGCGAGCCAGATAGCGGCATTGCTGATATTGGTATGGTTATCAATAATGTCGTGAAGGGCCTCCTGCAGCGCGGGCCCGGTGAGACCGGAAGCGGGATCGTAATACCCCGGAGGAGGATCCGCAGAAGCTAGTGCACTGAACAGAAGGAATGCCAGCACGACACCGCGCATCCAGGATATCCGGATCTTCATGAAAACTCTCTTCCTGAGTTGTGAACTATAGAGGTACTATAATGAGGGACGGAGGTAATTGAAAAATCTAATTACCTCCGTCCCTAATTATCAGGAGCAGGTTTTCAGCGGTCAGTTCCGTATCGCTGAAGCTGAAGGAAAAACTGGTAACATTGTCTCCGTTCCGTACAAGCTGTAATTCCAGAAGGGTTACCGGAGGTTCTTCATTGCTGATATCCAGACTTACCCTCAGGGCTTTTGGGTTAATCGTCTGGATCAGATCCTTTACTCTGTTCAGTACAGTTATCTGCGCTCTCGAAAGCATTCCCGTGGGTATTACGGATACGAAGGCTATGGAGTTGTGAGAAATAAGAACTGTAAGATCAGCATCAGATTCGGAGATAGAAATCAGGTCGGAGTCCGATGCAAGGGATTCCTCCTTTTCAAGCTCAAGCCAGCGTCTGGCGGACCTGTCCGATCCGCTTCCCGTTATAAGGCATGTCCATCCGTCCCTGCATGCAATTGAACCGATCATGCTGCCCCGCTCATCGACCAGATCGTAACCCTGCTGGTTCTCCTCGGAACCGCAATGAAAACCGTCTGTTCCCAGCTGCAGCATTTTGTCCGTTCCAAGCTCCCTCGAAAGGAAAAGCAGTTGAGGAGTAAAATCGGTGAGATTTATACCAAGAAGGCTCACTCCGAAATCTCCCCGTACGTTAAGGGAATCACAGAGCCAAATGGGGATGAACTCGTTAATACCGTTTGGTATAAGGTCAATATTCATATGCCAAATGGGGATGAACTCGTTAATACCGTTTGGTATAAGGTCAATATTCATATCACTACTCACATGAACATGAAGAAAACACAATCCTGGTACCATTCCCAGTTCGTCCTGAATGGATGCTCCGCCGCCACAGCCCGGAAAGAGTAAAGTAAGGAGCAAGAATACGGTAATAACTGATATAGAGATCCTGTTCATTGACATGCTCCCCCTCTAAATGTAACTTTGTCCTTCTACAAAGCTACAGGTTACCTCTTGTCTACGTCAATGTTTTCTGTTCCTGGCCCGGCTGGCAGGGTAACAGTAATCTTGACAGTAGAGAGGGGTTTCTATATGCTTCATGTTCGCTTTTTGCTGGCGTAGCTCAACTGGTAGAGCAGCTGATTTGTAATCAGCAGGTTAGGGGTTCAAGTCCCTTCGCCAGCTCCATTGAGAAATAAGTGCTTGGTAATAGATAATAGGAGCTGGCGAGGTTCCCGAGCGGTCAAAGGGGGCAGACTGTAAATCTGTTGGCAATGGCCTTCGGTGGTTCGAATCCACCCCTCGCCACCAGGCTTTGATAATGGCGGCTTTACAGGCGGTTCCGGCATGCGGGAGTAGCTCAGTTGGCAGAGCATCAGCCTTCCAAGCTGAGGGTCGCGGGTTCGACCCCCGTCTCCCGCTCCAGCCGGGAACTGAAGCTAAATGGAATGCGGTGGGATAACCGCTTTAACCGGCAAAACGGATCTAGGTAAATACCGCCGGAGCCCACGTAGCTCAGTCGGTAGAGCGCGTCCTTGGTAAGGACGAGGTCAGCGGTTCAATCCCGCTCGTGGGCTCCACGCAGATGAAATAAGCAGTAAACTGAAGCTGAACACAGGATCAGCACATTATCCATTGATGAAGGATGAAAAAGAAAAGGAGAAATCATGGCCAAGGAGAAGTTTGAGAGGACCAAACCACACGTTAATGTGGGAACGATTGGTCACATTGATCATGGAAAGACAACCCTTACGGCTGCAATAACCAAGTGTATGGCTACGCAGTTTTCCAATGTAAGCTTTGTTGAGTTCGATATGATCGATAATGCTCCCGAAGAGAAGAAGCGTGGAATTACAATCGCAACTTCCCATCAGGAGTATGAAACTGAGAACAGGCATTACGCCCACGTAGACTGCCCTGGTCATGCCGATTACATCAAGAACATGATAACAGGAGCCGCCCAGATGGACGGTGCCATTCTTGTTATCGCCGCCAATGACGGTGTAATGGATCAGACAAAGGAACATGTGCTTCTCGCACGCCAGGTTAACGTTCCCAGAATGGTAGTATTCCTTAACAAGGTCGATATGATCGATGATGACGAGCTTCTTGATTTTGTTGAAATGGAAGTCGGAGAACTCCTCGAGAAGTACGGATTCGATACCGATTCTCCCATCATCAGGGGAAGCGCCCTCAAGGCTCTTAATTCCAATGGAGACCCGGATGATGAAGATGCAAAGTGCGTCTACGAACATATGGCTGCTGTGGATGAATGGATCCCCACACCGGTACGTGACACAGAAAAGCCCTTCCTCATGCCTGTGGAAGATGTATTCTCAATTGAGGGACGCGGCACTGTCGGTACCGGAAGGATCGAGAGGGGAGTAGTCCATACGGGCGACAAGCTTGAGCGTATCGGAATCCACGAAACCATAGAAACAGTATGTACGGGTGTTGAGATGTTCCGGAAGATTCTGGATGACGGACAGGCGGGGGACAATGTGGGTCTCCTTCTACGCGGAATAAAGAAGGATCAGCTTGAAAGGGGAATGGTTCTCGCGAAACCCGGTTCAGTCACTCCTCATACAGATTTCTACGCCAACATCATTGTGCTCAGTGAGAAAGACGGTGGCAGGAAGAAGCATTTCAAAACCGGATACCGTCCCCAGTTCTATTTCCGTACAACCGATGTTACTGGTGCAATTGAACTTCCCGAAGGCCGTGAAATGGCCCTCCCCGGCGACAATATCGATGGAGTAAAAGTTATGCTTATTACTCCTATAGCCCTGGAAGAGGGACTCCGTTTCGCTATCCGTGAAGGCGGACGTACCGTAGGTCATGGACTTGTTGACAAGATTGAAAAATAGACAGGATAAACAGTGAGGGTAATAATCACACTCGCCTGCCAGGAATGTAGACAGCGTAATTACAGTACCACCAAGAACCGCAGTACGAATACCGGCAGAATGGAAATGAAGAAGTATTGCAGATTCTGCAATAAGCATACCCTTCACAGGGAAACGAAGTAGTTATTCTTAAGAAGTTGCGCAGGGTCGTAGCACAATTGGTAGTGCACCGGACTCCAAATCCGGGGGTTGAGGGTTCAAGTCCTTCCGGCCCTGCCATCATGCTCAGAAGGAATAAGGCTCAAAGGAAGAGGATAGATTATGGCTCGTAGGCAGACCCGTGACGGCAACTTCATTGTAAGGGGTATAAAGACTGCCATCAAATTTCTTGGAGAAGTGAAGGCAGAGCTGACAAAAGTCACCTGGCCGACAAAAGAAGAAGTGATTTCGTCAACTTGGGTCGTTCTCTTCGCGGTAGGAATAACAGCAGTATGGGTTTTTGCCGCTGACCAGACCTCCGCTATTCTGATAAACGGCCTCATCAGGCTGATTCACTAAAAGCCGACAGCTGCAGTTCAAAAAGGACAGGATTATGGTTGAAGAAGAGATCAGCGAACAGGCGCCAGTTGAAGAAGATACTTCCGGTGAAGAGAAGGATAACAGCAGATTTTCCTGGTACGTTGTGAATTCATTCTCCGGGTATGAGAAACGGGTCATGAATTTTCTGGAGGGGCAGCTCAGCAGGAAATATCCCGACAGTGTAGGAGAGGTTCTCATACCTACCCAGGAGATCACTTCAAATGTCAGGGGCAGAAAGACATCAAGGAAGAAGAAGCTTTACCCTGGCTATGTTTTCGTTCAGCTTGATCTGAAACCTGAAATAATCATGGACATTCGGTCCATGAGCAATGTTAGTGGTTTTCCGCCGATGAACCAGGGAAATCCTGAACCGTTGACCGATCCCGAAATCAGCCGCTTGAAAGGGCAGGCAGATGGTTCGGGCAAGGCACAGATTATCAGGGTACCCTACTCGGTTGGACAGACTGTAAGAGTTACAGAGGGCCCGTTCAATAATTTCACCGGGGTTGTGGAATCAATCAATCCCGAGCGCGGCAGGGTGAGAGTTATCTTCACCATCTTCGGCCGCAAGGCGCCTGTGGAGATCGATTTTTCACAGGTTCGTCCAGTCTGACAGCAGACCGGATTTAACTGGAGGCGGATCGATCCGTCTCATTTTGGAAAAGCTGCCGTAACCAGTAAGGGGAGGTTACTGCTGCTGGGAAGGAGTGCTTACCATGGCTAAGAGGATTCTAGGTATGGTAAAGCTTCAGCTGCCCGCAGGGCAGGCAACACCGGCTCCACCCGTTGGTCCCGCGCTGGGACAGTACGGAATCAACCTGGCCGGTTTCTGCAAGGAATTCAATGCCCGAACCCGGGGGAGCGAAGGACTTATTATACCTGCGGTTGTAAGTGTTTATAAGGACAGAAGCTTTACTTTTATTCTGAAATCCCCTCCAGCAGCGGTTCTTTTGAAAAGAGCTGCCGGGCTGGCGAAGGGATCTCCGGAATCCAACCGGGAAAAAGTCGGTGCGGTGACTATGGAACAGTGCCGCGAGATCGTTAAGCTGAAGGAAAAAGATCTCAATGCTGCCTCCATGGAGGCGGCGGTTTCCATGATCGCAGGTACCGCAAGGAGCATGGGTCTGGAGGTGGTGGATTAATATGGCACGAATGAGTAAAAGATTCCGCCAGGTCCGGGAGAGTATTGACAAGGATAAAAAATATACACTTGAGGCAGGCTGTGAACTCGTCAAAGAACTGGCAACCGCTGGTTTTGACGAAACTGTTGAGATTGCCATCTCGTTGAACGTCAATCCAAAGTATGCCGACCAGATGGTCAGGGGATCATGTGTTCTGCCTAACGGTACAGGGAAAACAGCAAGAGTCGCAGTTTTTGCTTCTGGAGAAAAAGCTGATCAGGCAAAGGAAGCCGGAGCTGATTTTGTCGGTGATGAAGATCTAGCCGCCAGGATCCAGGGTGGATGGCTTGAATTTGATGTGGTCATCGCCAGTCCCGATATGATGAGAACAGTGGGGAAACTCGGAAGGGTGCTGGGTCCCAGGGGCCTTATGCCCAACCCCAAGATCGGAACTGTTACTGAAGAGGTTGCAGAGGCTGTGAAGGAGGCCAAAGCCGGAAAGATCACCTTCAGGGTTGATAAGACCGGCAACCTTCATGTACCTGTAGGTAAAGCCAGTTTCGAGATGAAGGCTCTGGCGGAAAATGTCATGACTTTCTTTGAGAAGGTTCTGCAGCTTAGACCATCAACCGTAAAGGGACAATACATGAAGAACATATCAGTTTCGTCCACAATGGGACCCGGGATAAAGATCGATGTTAATGATCTACGGGCCCAGATGCGATAGGTGGTGATAAACAGATGGCTGTTTCAAGAAAACAGAAGGAGAACGTTGTAGCCGCCCTGATCGAGGATCTGGGCGAAGCAGGATCGGTCATACTGACTGATTTCACCGGGGTCAACGTTAAGGCAATGACTGAACTCAGAACTAAAATGCGTGAGAACAACGTTAACTTCACCGTTGTCAAGAACACACTTCTTCGAAGAATCTTCAATGAGATAGAAGTTAAAAATGATGATGGTATCTATGCGATGATGGAAGGTCCGACAGCACTGGCATATGCCATTGATGAAGTCCTTCCCGTTAAGATTATCAAGAAATTTGCTGAGGATCACAAAGGACTTCCCCGGATCAAGGGAGGCTTTGTGTCCGGCGAGACTTACGAAGTAGGCAAACTAATGCGGCTTGCCGATATTCCCTCGAGAGATGAGCTTCTTGCGAAGTTTATGGGCTCAGCCCGTTCACCTCTGCAGGGTTTTGTTTCTGTAAGCAGTGGAATAATCCGGAAATTCTTCTATGCAGTAAATGCGATAAGGGAGAGTAAGGAAAACTAAATAAGGGTGCGGGACCCCTAACGGGTACTGCAGCAAATGGAGGAAAAAATGAGTGATCTTAAAAAGGCTGATATCATAGAAGCCATTTCAAGCATGACAGTTCTGGAGCTTGCCGAACTCGTTGAAGAGATGGAAGAGAAATTCGGTGTATCGGCAGCAGCACCGGCAGCGGCTGCGGTGGCTGCACCTGCTGAAGCGGGTGGCAAGTCAGAAGAGAAAACCGAGTTCGATGTGATCCTTGAAGACTTTGGCGCAAAGAAGATCCCTGTTATCAAAGTAGTGAAGGATGTCCTTGAGCTGAACCTCAAGGAAGCCAAGGATCTTGTGGATAACGTTCCCTCGAAGCTCCGTGAGGAAATGGATAAAGAGGAAGCCGAAGCTCTCAACAAACAGCTTGAGGAAGCTCGAGCAACAGTCAAGCTTCAATAACATACAGCAGGAATATGCGGCGGGGGATGACAAAACCTCTCTCGCCGTTCGTACCGTACTGAATAAAATCGTTTTACTTAAATTCACTTCCTAACAGGCGTGAGGAGTGATCAGGTGAAGGTTAACAGACCTGTAAAGAATTATTCCGAAGTACAGCCGGTAATTGACATACCGGATCTACTGAAGATACAGAGAGAATCTTTCAGCAGATTTCTGCAGGACGATGTTCCCCCGGACGAACGTCTTCCTCAGGGTCTTCACAAGATTTTCCAGGATACTTTTCCCATTGAGAGCAGCAACCGCGAATTCTCGCTGGAGTACGTTTCTTATGAACTGGGTATACCGAAGTACACGGTACAGGAAGCCATGGACAAGGGACTCAGTTATTCGGTACCGCTGACGGCCCTGCTCAGACTCGTTTTCAGAAACCTTATGGACACAGAGAATGGCAAACCTTCCCCTGATTCCTGGAAAGTATCCAGGATCATCGACCAGTCAGTTTTTCTGGGGGAACTTCCCCTCATGACAAGAGCCGGATCATTTGTAATAAACGGAGCTGAAAGGGTAATCGTAAAC
>JAUVUL010000129.1 GCA_030600975.1 Candidatus Aegiribacteria sp. | reverse complement strand
GCATATCATGCATACGCGTTCAAGGTCAATGCATACATAGAATTCCTTCAATAGTCTGTACTCCAGATGTTAACATCTGGAGTACAGACTATTGAAGGAATTCTATGTATGCATTGACCTTGAACGCGTATGCATGATATGCTCAGTTTCACTATTTAGTATTTGATTACCTGTATTTATGTGTGATACTATCGCCATGGTTAATGAGGTTAACATCATCACTGAAGGATAGTAAATCTTGATTAAGCAAAAGATCTCTACACTATTAGACAAGCTTCGAATAGGTGCTTTAGCACGAAACACTTTCAAATTTCTAAAGTACATATTAGATATTAAACTTATCACCAAAAACATGAAATTCATAAGGAACGGTGCACCGGATGGGCTTCCTCTTCAGACTCCGGGACTGGCCTATCTTGTATGTGGACAATACGATCTCGAAGCGATGTACTATAACGGTATGAAGGGCGCCGAGTGGATTACTGAACTGCTGGGAAGGAACGGACTGCAATTCTCGGAATTCACACGTATACTTGATTTTGGTTGTGGCTGCGGCAGGATAATGAGATTTTGGAGAGATTATTCTCCAAAAGTGAGAATCTACGGAACAGATTATAACGCTTCTCTGGTAAATTGGTGCAACGAGAATCTGCCATTTACTACTGTTTCAGTAAATAGTATTCGACCACCAACTGAATATTCGGATGATTCTTTTGATCTAGTCTATGCCATCTCTGTATTCACCCATCTATCCTCTGATCAACAGAAATCCTGGCTGGATGAGATCATAAGGATAACCAGATCAAGCGGTTATATTATAATTACTGTTCATGGGAAAGATAGGGCATCAGTGCTTTCTGAGGACCAGCAGCGAATGTTCGATAATGGTGATTTAGTTGTAGTAGGTGAGCAGTACTGCGGATCAAACAACTGTGGTGTGTATCACCCAAGATACTATTTTGATAAGATCGCGTTCGGGAGTTTAGTTGAGGTTGATTATGTGGAGCGGGGTGCTGTTGACGCTGATCAGGATATTTTCTTATTCAAGGTTTTACCATAATAGCAACTGATACATAGTATAATATGTAACTATATTATCATATAGTTAGACTATTTAGATCAAACGGTCGATTGGCTGAACTGACTGCTGTTCTGATCCTGGAAGAAAAGGATTAATTGACAAAACTTGAGCTCCATTGACAGATCCAACCATATCGGCCTTCCCATAATAAGGATACCTCACAGAGTGAGACTTTATCAAAGGTGTTATTCGATTCATCTGTCTTGATGTAATCATTGAATGAATCAGCAGCGATCGTGATATCATCATCAAGAGAATTATTCTCGGGGATATAAACAAGTGTCGCAAGTGACGTCAGGCCTCAGGGAATACTGAAATAGATTAGAAAAGCATGAAAACATATCATATTACCACTATAGTTAACTGTATTGATGTTAAAAACGTGAAAACATATCATATTACCACTACAGTTTACTGTATTATTGCCAAAAGCGTGAAAATTTGTTAAATTCAAATTATGGGAAAAGTGATGAGTGTCTTTAAGAAAATTGATTCATTGAGAGAGCGGTATTATCAATCTGCTCGCAATAAGGATTCTTTGCTTAAACTTATCAGTGAAGCAGAGGTTGCAGAACAGGTCTATAATTCAAATGCTATTGAAAACAGTACCCTGAGTTTGGAGGAAACTGAGAAAATACTCCTTCATCTCGATTTAGACCGATATGTCTCCGAACGCGAAATATTCGAAGCCAAGAACCTGGCGCGAGTAGTTACATACATAGACACAAAAGCAAAGCAGCAGGAACTGAACTTGGAAATGATTCTGCTTCTGCATAGAATGTTGATAACGACTATTCGCGATGATATAGCAGGTCGGTTCAGGAGAAATGATGAATGGGTAAGAGTTGCAAATCATATCGCTTGTGATCCTGAACACATTATAGGCAAACTTGAGGATATGTTCATCAAATACAGTTCTTCGGTGAGTGAGAGTATCATAAAAAGAATTGCTGTCTTCCATCTCAGTTTTGAACACATCCATCCGTTTGTCGATGGTAATGGAAGAATAGGAAGGGTGCTTAACAATTATTTACTGATCCGCGAAGGCTATGTACCCATAAACATTAAATTCATCGACCGTACGTTGTACTATGATGCCTTTGAAGAGTTTGACAGAAATAACAGTAGTTCGATTATGGAAGAGATAGTCGGGAAAGCAATTACCAGCAGTTATCATAAACGATTAGCATATCTGGATGGAATGGACATCATTACTCTTAATGAATACGCAAAGCAGAATAATCTTTCGCATTCCAATTTAATCAATAAGGCCAAACGGCAAACCATTGAAGCTTTCCTGGAAAAGGGAGTATGGAATATAGGTGATCCAACCAGTTAAGAAACAAGAAATGAATGAAACAGGAACTCGTAATTATTTTACCTTAATTGAGCGATTCCGCCTTCCAAGCTGTTTCTGAAGTTCACAGAGGGAGTATTGTCCGGAGGAATGCAACTCTTTCATGTTCTAAAACCCGGATGTAGTCCCCGCCCCAGATAACTGATTACAGGAGAGGAGATTCCATTGCTGCTTCAGTTACTGCTGGTTCTCTGCATGATTCCTCAGTCTGAGCAGACCTGTTCTGATGACTGCATTACTCCCAGCTGGCTTACGGTTTACAGAAGCAGAATCCAGGACGATCAGGGGGAAGTTGTATTTCTCAGGGGCATGAACATGGACCTCTACTACCACCACTACGATAACAATCATGATGCTCCCTTCGATTACGCTTTCGAAGAGGATATTGAGTATCTGGCCGGAATTGGCTGCAATTCCCTTCGTCTCTCTCTTAACTGGAAAATGTTTCAGACCGATGCAGGATTCCAGCTGGTAGACCGTTATCTGTCATGGTGTGAGCCCAGAGGGATCTACATTATTCTGGATATGCATGTAGCTCCACCTGGTGATAAGATCAGCAATAGAGGAATCTGGGATTCAACAGATGCACAGGAACAGCTGATTCAGATCTGGCAGAATATCGCCAGCCGGTATTCCCATCGTTCTTGCATCGCTGGATATGACCTTTATAACGAGCCCTCTCCCTACGAACCGCAGCAGTGGTGGGATCTGTCCCAGCGTCTCGTGGAATCAATAAGGGAGGTGGATGATAACCATATAATCTTCGTCCAGAGCTCTTCATGGGACGGAACCGGTTTTCGCATCATAGACGATCCCAACGTGGTTTACTCGTTTCACTACTACCAGCCATTCGTTGTCTCACATGCAGCGGCAACCTGGTCCGGGGATTCACCTGTGCCGGATGAGTACGCATATCCTGGAACCGTAATCACCAGTACGCGATGGGTAGACTGGTCATCAGACGTTAACAGGTTAAGTCTTCCTGCGGAGAATTGGATTGAGTGGGAAAGCGGATCCATTACCGTTCCTTCGGGAGTGGAATGGGCTTCTCTGAAACTCTATGCATCTGGAGATGTCGGTTCAGTTCTATTTGATGATATCCAGGTGCTGTGCAATGGGAATCAGACGGAAGTGTTCAACTGGGATATTGAGGAGAGTTCCCCAAGGCGTACCGGAGAGGCCAGGAACTGGTTCTTCTACGGGGATGGTGATTACTCGGGAATGGTTAGTAGCGATTCGTACAGCGGTAATCAATCTCTGATGTTGAATGGATCAACCGGTTCTGGAACCTGGGTTCAGAGATATTCGTTCTTTACGGAACCGCTGCTTCGGGTTCAGCCGGGTGACGTTCTTCAGGTTCGAGGGATGATAAAGGCACCTGAGAATCTCGGGGAGATATCTCTATGTATGGAATTTCTCAAAGGCGACTATTTCGAATGTGACGTGCATTGGATTCGAAATGACATCAGCCGCTTGACCCAATGGGCTGAAGACTGCGAAGTACCGCTGTATGTAGGGGAGTTCGGAGCAGTATCCGGATCGGATCCCCAGAGCCGATACAACCTTGTAACAGACTGGGTCTGCGTGATGAATGAACTGGGACTGCACTGGTCTTACTGGACTTACCGCTCGGGATCTCTGGACGAAATTCTTACAGAAATACTCACTGATGGTTTACTGTGGAATCAGTGATTCCAGTCTTTGACGTTACAGGGAAAGATTCTGACAGCAGAATACGCTTGCTGCATACACCTTAAATTTAGTATACTGCCTATTAAGTATATAATAAGATATATAAAGATAAAAAACACTGATTATCACCATTCTATGGATTGTAATATCTACTGGATGTAACGGAACACATCTTTCCATCGTGGATGTGAACGCTACCGCCGTTAACTTCGTTTTCGATGATATTGAACTGTCAGGAATTGAAGGGACCGGTTTCCTGCAGTCTCGAACTCTTACTCCAGGTGAATCGGGAACTCAGGCTCAGGGTTTGTATGGCTATGAGTATCGAATCGACCTCACCGAGGTGGGAGGTATTCTTAATATGGTCAGTATCAGTTCCTTCAGAATAGTATTCGGTCCCGTGGAGTCACTGGATTTTGACGGCGACGGAACTGATGAAAAGGTTTATTTTGTTACCTCCGGCGGGTTGGGGAACATTGCTCCCACAAGCGTTGATGTGGCTGGTGACACCTTCACGTTCAACTTCTCACCGGGTATATGCGTTGGCAATTATCCAGGTGGTGGTGATTGCAGCTTCTTCTTCGGTCTTGTCTCCGCATATCCCGCTGTTCATGTCAATAGTGAGATCCATGCCGGCGGTACCGATTACATTCTAGATGCCAGAGCTCCCGATTTTCCCTGGAATTTTGCCTACAGAACTTATATCAGCAAATTCATCTACTACGGTGCTTACAGCCAGGCATGGGACTGCCGCGAACGTCGTCAGGGCATTTTACTATCAGTACTCATATCGCTAGAGGCTTATGTTTCTGAAGAAGAGTACTTCTTATCCTTCCATAGCAGAAGACAGACGTGGTCTGTGCTTCTGAAAAAGGCCTGGGATGTTGACGCCCCTTTTCCGGCTATCTCAGGAGTTAGATAAAGGACTGGCGACCCCAACGGCTAAAACTTCAAACCCCTTTTGGAGATGGTTATTATCACTTAGCAGAATATTCGTGTTTAATCAAGTATAGCCAATTTCTCATTTAGATCAGGAGCTGGAGAGAAGTAGAGACGTCTGCCAATCTTACTCTTTATCAGTAGACTTCTTGCAACCAGATTAAGCAGGTCTGATCGTGCTGTTTGATATACGACATTGTGACTTCTTTTGTGAGATTCAATCGAGTATCTATGTTGTGGGTGTCTGAGGGCATGACTAATTAGTGCCTTTTGACGATGATTCAGTACTTCAACTCCACGGAATTCAGCTTCCATTGCTCTTACCTGTTTTGTCTTCCTCTTCACATATTGTACAAGTTCTTCCATTGCTTTCATAATAACTTTTATCTGACCTAATACAAAATATGTAAGATCGTTGTCATCTGATTCCGTATATGAGAATGACCTGGCGTACTGCGCTGGTGCTTTACGGATAATTGATGAAATAGAAATGAACTTAAACAACCAGAAATCACTGCGCAGCATTGACCAGTAGAATAGGGCACGAGCCGTTCGACCGTTTCCATCGGTAAATGGATGGTCATAAGCTAACCAGAAGTGAAGGATTATCGCTCTGAGAGCTGGATGCACGAAAGTATCAGGAGTCTTTCCGTTAGCGAAATCACACATAATCTTCATTCTATCCGGAAGTTCACTGGCAGGAGGTGGACTATGAAGTAGAAGCCCCTTTTCTGTCCATACCTTAATGTCTTCGTTCTGAGTTCTAAATCGACCAGATGCCTTTGAATCACTAAGAGTTCCCTCAGTGATTATCCTGTGAATTTCAAATACAAGCGCAGTATCCAGATCCTCGTATCGCAGTTCACCGATTCTTTTCATTGTCTGGAAGTTATTCAGAATCATCTGTTCGCTTTGATCTCGAGGTGGTCTATTCGTTCTCAACATCTCCTTAGCAGCATCTCGTGTTGTTGATGCTCCTTCACGTTAACTAGATGTTATTGCTTCCTCACTCACTGATGTGCAGTAGTACCCAACTTTTTCCTGCTCTGATATAT
>JAUVUL010000088.1 GCA_030600975.1 Candidatus Aegiribacteria sp. | reverse complement strand
CAAAGGTTCCGAGCCCCGGAGGCAGCTTCTCTTCCGAAGTAACATCCAGGAAAGTATCCATGTCACCGTTCAGTACGGCGTTCACTGTCAGTAAATCCACTTCTTCTGCCAGTTCCCTGGGCGGATAATGGGACAGATCGCTGCTGGCGATTACAAGAATCCGCTGGTCGTAAGCCTCCGCAAGTATCAATTCCGCCATGTATTTCAGTTCATCGGGCCCTGTATTGCCCACTACAATCGGCACAATACAGAAACCGGACTGGAGTACACGCTGTAGGAAGGGGAGCTGTACTTCCAGGCAGTGTTCTGATTCGTGAGCCTGTGGAACGAAACTGGCTGATGGGTGCGATTCCCTGAGGCGATCAGCAATATCAGTTGCCACTGCAACCTCGCCAAGTGGAGTAAGGTATCCGTTCCCTTCAAAAACGGAAAAACCATTAAATGAGACCCTGTGCGAAGGTCCTATAATGACAACTACATCGTAATCAACACCTTCAATGGATCTGTAAAAATCGGCCGCAGTAGCGCCGCTGAAAACGTATCCCGCGTGGGGAACCACTCCCGCTATTACATCTCCGGCAGAATGCTGCACCCCGGAGATGTCAAGCAGGCTGTCAACCATTGTACTAAGTGCGGTTGAATCACCCGGATAGAATCTTCCCGCCACTGCAGGAGGCCTTAACATGCCACCGTCATGAGAGATTCCTTCCTGTGCGGGGGAATTCCCTCCACACGCAATCAGAAGAACTGATGTAAGTGTAAGTATTCTCATCCCGCCAGCTCCCTGTAGTAGTCCGCCTTTTTTCTGGAGGTTCTTCTAATCACGGTCTTATCAGCATTGTCCTTGCCGTTTAATTTAGCGCCACTAGCGGCAGCAACTGCCGAAAAAAACAGCATAAAAGCACTTGACAGAAATCTGCGCCTGGTAATCTTCTTCTTCACTGCTCCTCCATTCCATCCCAGACCCCGGCAATCGGGGCCGAGCAGTTCCTGCAATTTCCATTCAGAATGTTATTCTCCGTTATCATATAGCCATGTCTGGCAATGAGTGTTTCACCGCATTCGGGACACTTTGTTATTATGCCATGGGGGGTAACGGCATTTCCTACGTATACGTAATTGAGGCCGATCTCCTTAGCCCTCTCTCTCGCTTCCTGGAGTGTTTCAAGGGGCGTCGGGGACAGATCTGTGAGCCGGTACATGGGAAAGAACCTTGAAAAATGAAGCGGTGTATCTTTTCCGGTGTTATCAAGTACCCATCTGGAAAGCGCATCAATTTCATCGGGTTCATCGTTCAACGTTGGTACGATAAGGTTCGTGATCTCAACCCAGGTGCCCGATTCCTTCAATTGAATAATCGTATCAAGTACCGGCTGTAGAGTTCCTCCGCAGATATTCCTGTAGTAAGTATCGGACATTGATTTGAGGTCCACGTTTGCAGCGTCAACATACTCCGACAGTTCGGAGAGGGGTCCGGGGTTAATGTAACCGGCTGTGACGAGGATGTTCCTTATCCCTGCATCACGGGCCAGCCTGGCACAGTCCCTCGTGTATTCGAAATACACTACAGGTTCGGTGTAGGTATACGCGATGGCTTCACAACCGTAGGCCAGAGCGCTTTCTACAACCGCTTCAGGCGGCATGTCATAGGGGGTTACATCCTCCGGTGCGGCCTGGGATATTTCCCAGTTCTGGCAGAATTCGCACTTCAGATTACATCCTGCCGTAGCAATGGAAAATACATCAATGCCCGGCATGAAATGAAATAGAGGCTTCTTCTCCACAGGATCGATATGGACTGCAACAGGCCGGCCGTACACAAGGCTTATAAGTTCACCATCAACATTGAGTCTTACGCTGCACCTTCCGCGCTCACCGGGAGCAAGAGTACACAGGTGCGGGCACAGCACGCATTGAACGGAATTACTCATCTTCATCATCCACTACGACGTACCAGTCGGCTTCATGATAGGTAAGAAGGCCTCTCTCCATTAATTCCAGCATCCAGTCCATATCCACATATTCTATTGGTTTGGCCCACGAACGCACTGTACTGCCGGCTAATTCCATTATCCGGTCGAACAGACCGGTATCCGTACTGTCCCCCGCCGTGGGTGATTCATCCCCTTCTGAGAAAGCTGAGCAGGTCAAGAACAAAGCAATTAATAGAACAGTTTTCATTCTCCCCCTTCAGCCTGTCAGTACAGATCCGGAAAGCCAGCCGGTGACAGCCCTATCCGCCACCGGAACTCCCAGCTGTCCTCACCGTCAGCGGGATCCGATACCCAGATCGGAAACAGCACTTCCAGCATGGCGATCCTCATGGCGAATCCTCCGTTCGCGAGGAAAGTGTCTCCGGAAAAATCACTGAAACCATCGGCCAGCCATCCGATCCCTCCGAAAATTTCAGCGGAAAGCAGAGGAAGCGGCACCGGTATCCTCTGCTCAAATGAAACAGCCGCTCTTCCGCGGACAGAACTGTTCCAGTAACCCGGCAATGCGGGACCGGATCGAACGTAGAAATGCTCCTTAGGCGAAAGTGAACCATCAGGTGGGAGAAACGCCCCGATAATGCCTCCTGAGAAGAGACCCCCTCCGGGTCTGAGGAAAACGTGAGCGGGGGCATCACCTGCGATTCTACCGGCATATATTCTTGTTCTTGCAAGGTAGTTGCCGGTAATCCTTGAAGTAACGTTGAACTCACCGTCCAACCGGGCGTATGAACCGTTGTTCCATCCAGGTGAGACAAGGGCATTCAATCCGCTTTTCCATGATATTCCGTAATTCCGATCAACAGCTGATAATTCGGCTGAGAATTCAAATCCACTGCCCTCCTCAACATTGCTGCTCCCGTATACCGTGGTGTCTTCCACGCTGAAAAGCTCCGTATCAAGAGAAATTCTGATGTGAGTATCCGATTCAACCCGTCCTCTCATAACATAGTCTGCGCCCAGGGTGGCGCTACCTGTTCCGTATCCCCGCGATACACCGGTGGAGATGTAAAGACTTCTGCGGTAATTCTTGAAAAGCGGAGCGTGGAAAGTGGCTCCCCAGGCAGAAAAACTCCCGCTTCCGAAGGGGACGGATATGAAGGCTGTCCATGTGTATGGACCGCCCATGTAGGAAGGAATGGCAGCGGACATGCAAAGAATTTCCCCCCTCCATGAACCTGCGGCGTACGACGGGAACGGCAGCACCCACAGGCTGTAATGGGTGGGCCTGGGAAATGGTAAGAACATAGGCTTAATCTGGCTCAGCGGTGGCAGAGCGTTGTTCCATGGAGCCCTGTCGGGCATGCACAGGAAGGGATCAACAACAGCCGTACTCCACCGTCCCGCCACGGTAACCGTGTCCTCCATTCCGGGAGAAACGGAAGTTTCAGTCAATAGAGAATCGCCTCCTGAAATGAAAAGAAGTTCAAGTTCCACGTCGTGGGGAACATCACCTTCAACTACGACAGTGGTTGAATCAGTTGATTCTTCGATACTACTTATCCTAACGTCGGCATTCCCGGTTCCCCTGAGCCAGTAATCGAATTCCCCCTTCCATGATCTTCCGGTAACTTCCTCCACAATAGCCTGGAAATCATCAGTATGAGGGTGATGGTACATGAAGCGGTTGAAATAAATGGCCATTATTCTGTCAAAATCATCTTCTCCAACCTGACGCTGAAGCATCCTGAGGAAAAAGGCTGGTTTGGAATAGTAGGTGAACCCGTATGGATGGCTGCCGTCGCCTGCTGAAGTAGCGTCGCTGAGGACAGGTACTTCCTCCCCATCAGCGGTAAACGATGCGTATGTATAGAGACTCAGGTCCTGGTCGCTTATCTCCATAATCCAGTCCGGGGTTGTGGTTATATTCCCCGAGAAGCCATGCCTTCTCTGCATGTAACGGAGTTCACTGAACGTATTCATTCCCTCGTCAAGCCAGGCTTCATCAACTTCATCGTTTCCAAGCATACCGTAGAACCATTGATGTCCAATCTCATGTGAAGTGACCATCTCAAGGATCCTTGTCATTGGGACATCGGCTGCTGAAAACACGAACTGCGGATACTCCATGCCCCCAGCCATAAGTACAACCGGCTCCACTACCCATAGATCATCGTAGGGATAGGGCACGTACCATTCACCGTAATAGAGCAACGTGGAATCGATGATCGCCGGTACATCCGACCAGTGATCCTCATCATCGTCAAGAAGAACAAGGTGTACATTAACCGAATCAGCGCCCAGGCTCCAGGGGTAAACGTACGTATGTTCCCTTACCGTATAATCCGGGCTTGCGGACCAGACGAAATCATGAACGTTATACGCTTTCCATCTTTCGGTTCTCCTCAGCGAGTCATCCGAAAGAGTAACGTCTACAGGGGACCCTGTTGCAGCCGTAATGAAATTCTCAGGAACATCCAGAACAACAGTATAGTCACCGAAATCGCTGTAGAACTCACCCCTCCAGTGGTACCTGCCCCTGTGCCATCCTGTCTCATCAAGAACGCACATCTTGGGATACCATTGTGTTATTTGATACGTATCTCCCAGATGTCCCATTCTGCTCCAGAAGCTGGGCACATGTACGCTGAAGTCACCCTGAAGCAACACGGTTTCTCCAGGATCGAGCGGAGAATCGAGTCTTATGAAACCCAGACAGCCGTCTACGGAGATATCAACCGGATTCCCGTTCAGACTCCAGCCTGAAAGATCTATCCAGCCTTTTTCCGATTCGGCAGAAGCCCTGAAGCTATAGCGCCCCACAGCCTCGAGATCCTGACCGAAGGCCGTTGTGAAATCTCGGTAGGCGTTTGGATAAAGGTGGAGCCAGAGAGTATCGACAGGAAAATTGACGCCATTCATAAAAAGGATTTTGGAATGACCTAAGACCATGCTGGAATCAGGTTCAAGCCGCACATCCATCGTATAGTCTGCCCTGCTCTCGGGGCCTGGGAAACCCGCACCAATGATCATCATGCATATGAGTCCTGGAAGCATCTATCCAACCTCCTTAAAAGGAATATTATATCAGTTTGAATACTCATGTGGAAAAAAGCGGATGCAGTCAACTGCCCTTTCCTTTCCGGTGGATTTTCATTATCTCCATAAAGGAGTAAAAGGTTATTCAAGAAATAATAGCATTTCCGGAGGCAGCTGTGGAGTGGAAAGATTCCGATTCCGGCAGAATACCAATTCTGTCATGGTGCCGTAATGTTGAGAAGACTGCCATGGAACAGACTGTGAACCTCTCCCGGCACAGCCAGCTGTGGAGCCATGTGGCGATAATGTCTGACTGTCACCCGGGGTACGGTATGCCGATCGGAGGCGTTATTGCATGCCGGAAAGCCATCATACCCTACGCTGTCGGGGTTGACATAGGCTGCGGCATAGTGGCTGTCCGTACCGATACATCAGCTGCAAGCATCAGCAAAGCTGACCTCAAAGGTATTGTGGATAAAGCGGAGAGGTGCATTCCAACGGGAGAGGGCCACTCCCATCGGTCTCCGCAGAAATGGGAGCATTTAAACAGGCTCCCCGGATGGCTTGATAAAAGGGGCAGAGATCTTGCCGTGAAAAGTCTTGGAACCCTTGGAGGCGGGAATCATTTCATGGAAGTGCAGGAAGGTGATGATGGTTTCATCTGGCTCATGATTCACTCAGGATCAAGAAATATCGGTTACCGCATCGCCAATCATCATCACAAGGTTGCGCTGAAGCACTGCAGGAATCATGGAGAAGTACTGCCGACGAAGGATCTTTCCTTCCTCCCTGTCGAATCGAACGAAGGAAGGGGTTACATAAGGGATATGAAATTCGCTCTGGACTACGCCCTGGAAAACAGGAAAAGACTAATGGAATCTTTCAAGGAGATCTATGCTGGAGTAATATGTGGCGCCCGGTTCTGCAGTCAGGTCAACATCCATCATAACTACGCGGCTCTGGAAAACCACTTCGGCAGGGATGTATGGGTGCACCGTAAGGGTGCTACTTCCGCGAAGAAGGACCAGGAAGGCATCATCCCCGGTAGCATGGGAACACATTCCTACATTGTGCAGGGACTGGGAAATCCTGATTCATTCTGCAGCTGCTCCCACGGGGCAGGCAGAGTAATGGGACGTCGGGAAGCATCCCGGAAACTTACATTAGGCAACTGTAACGCCTCAATGAAAGATGTGGTCTTCAGCGGCTGGAAGAAGTACGGCGGTTTCGGAAAAAGAAAAAAGGGAACTCCCCTGCTGGATCTCAGTGAAGCCCCGGACGCCTACAAGAACATAGAAGAAGTTATGGAAGCGCAGATGGATCTGGTAAAACCACTTGTCAGGCTCAAGCCCCTGGGAGTTGTTAAGGGATAGTGTTGGGGTCGATTAAAGGCCCCGATTAAGAATCTATTGGATCCCAGTCCGGTGGCCATGGAAGAACGGAAGAGTCCGTTCCATTTTCTATAAGAAGTTCACGAAGCTGAGTAAAGATCTCGTCTATCTCGTACGAGAATCCGTATCTTGTTATCTGATCGTAACTCCGTGTATACAGTTCGAGGGCGCTCTGGGTATCACCCTTCAGTACTGTTATCCTTCCAAGAAGGATTGTGGCAATGACCTCCGTACGCCTTCGTCTGGTCCTCCTGGATATGTCAATGGATTCCTGGATATTTGAGCATGCAGTGTCCAGATCTCCCCGGGACATGTGCATCTCTCCTATATAGTTGAGTGTCCCGGCCTGAAGCGGCAGGTTATTTATATCTCTGAAGATATCAAGAGCTTTATACAGATTCATAGCTGCTGTCTCGAATTGTCCCCTGTCTGATTCGATCTGACCGATGTTACCCAGGGCGATACCGACGGCTTTCCTGTCTCCTACCTCCCTGTTTATGGTCAGAGCAATCCGGAACCATTCCAGAGCAGTATCTTTATCTTCTGACAGGTTCCCAAGACCGTTGAGAATGTAGCCTTCCGCCCTTCTGTTACCAACTTCCCGGTGTATCCTCAGGGCCTGCAGATAATGGTTCTCAGCATCTGCGGTGCGGCCCTGATGCCGCATCAGAAGAGCCAGATTGCCAAGAACATTGCCTTCGCCTATTCTATCACCGAGTT
>JAUVUL010000348.1 GCA_030600975.1 Candidatus Aegiribacteria sp. | reverse complement strand
CCAAAGATACTCGAAAAAGGCGCAATATCATCATACTCAACCACAACCTCCGCTCTTGCATCATCATCAAGATTGAAGTCTTGTTTCATTGAATTTGACCTCTCATAGTGAATTGGGCGCTTATTTATTGAAATACATTAATTTACATGTTACATACATTCTGGCAACAAACATGCTTGTGAAAATTGTAACAATCAAACCAGAACCGAAAGGAAATTGTAATGGCCGTAAAGCATATTATGAGTAATGATATTGAAGAAGCTACTTCAGCAACGGACAAATTATCACTCATTGATTTCAGCGCCGCATGGTGCGCACCCTGCAAAATGCTGGATCCTGTACTTAATAAGGTCTCAGATGATCTTGATGATAAGATATCGTTCTATCACCTTGATGTTGATGAAAGCCCCGGTGCCTCTTCAGAATTCGGTATCCGTGGAGTACCCACAATGATTGTGTTCCATAATGGACAGGAAATTGAGAGAATGGTTGGTTTCCGGGACAGGAACGCACTGCAGACTCAACTGGAGAACCTTGCTGATTCAAAACTGGTGTAGATAGTATGGATCTGAAAACCGGACTCGTAGGTTCCAGCTCCTCTGGCAGCCGTGAACTCGATCTTGTGATCGCCGGAGGTGGTCCCGCTGCACTTGCCGCAGCGCTTTATTCCGCGAGATACGATATTGAGCACATCGTTCTTGAGAGTTATCAGCCGGGGGGGCAGGCGGCTCTTACCGCTGTTATCGAGAATTATCCTGGTATAAAGACGATAAGTGGAGGGGACATTGTTGCCGCCATGAAGGAACAGGCTGAAAGCTGGGGAGCTGTTTTTGAGATGGCTTCGGTAATATCAGCTGACCCGCTGAAGGATAGAATTCAGATAAAGGCTGATTCTTCTATATACATGACCCGAAATCTTATAATCGCCACCGGAGCTGCTCCAGCGAAGCTGGGGGTTCCTGGAGAGAATAAGTTCTACGGCAGAGGCGTCAGCTACTGCGCAACCTGTGACGCGCCCTTTTTCAGGGATGCTCGTGTGCTTGTTGTCGGTGGAGGCGACAGTGCTGTAAAGGAAGCTCTTCACCTCTCCGAATTCGTCTCTGAGCTTGTACTGGTACACAGGAGAGACAAATTCCGGGCAGAACCCTACCTTGCTGAAAAACTTCTTTCATGCGGGAACTGCCGCGTTTTATGGAATACTACACTGAAGGAGATAAAGGGAGACGAAAGCGTTGAGGGTGTTATTCTATACACTCCAGAGGGTGAAAAGGAATTGAAGCTTGACGGAGTATTCATGTACGTCGGGCGCAAACCGGCCACGGAACCCTTCGCGAATCTTGTCGAACTGAACGATAATGGTACAGTTAGAACGCCCAACATTGTGCATACATCAAGAGAGAACGTATTCGCTGCCGGAGATGTAACGGATAACGATTTGCGGCAGATAGTAACTGCAGTATCCGATGGTGCCAGAGCTGCTTCCGCAGTATTTGATCTGATGCAGTAGTGGAGATCCACTGAAATGACCATGCTATCGGACAATGACTCCCAGGAAGTCAGGAAGATATTCGACGCTCTTGTGCGGGATGTGTACATAAAGGTTTATACACAGAAACTGGAATGCCCTACATGCAGGGATACCGAAACCATACTCAAGGAACTTGACGAATTATCAGAAAGGCTGAAAGTCTCCTTTAGAAACCCGCAGACCGACCGGGAAGATGCTGAGAAGGATGGTGTTGACAGAGCTCCTGCTCTCATCGTCTCCGACGGAACTCATTCAAGGGTGAAGTTCTATGGAACCCCTTCAGGATACGAATTCAGCTCCCTCCTGACCACCATAATCGATACCGGAGGATCCGAGGAACCGCTTGTGGAAGGTACTGTTCAATTTCTGAATGACCTGGATAAAGATCTCGTTATGCAGGTTTTTGTCACACCTGCCTGCCCTCATTGCCCCTCTTCCGCAGTCCTCGCATCCAGAATGGCACGCTACAGCGACAAAGTGAGATCGGAAGTGATTGAAGCCAATGAATTCCCCGAGCTGTCAAGGAAGTTCAGGGTGCAGGGCGTCCCGCGAACTGTAGTAAACGGTATTTTCTTTGCAGAGGGTTCGCTTTCAGAAACCATGATGGTAAATGCTCTTGAGAAGGGACTCGCAGATAACCCGTCAGAAGAGACAAATCTCCTGGACTACCTTCAGAACAGCTGAGATTTATATTCCAGGGAAGTTGTGGTGTTTTAAGCAATACGCCGCTTGATCAATCAGAAGGCAGGCCATCATAAGTACTTTTCTACTCGCTGCAATGCTGTTTTCAGCTCCGATGGAATTTCCCATGGAATCCGCGGGTGTCCTTGAAGCCTACAGCTTCTTCAGCCAGAGTATAGAGCACTTCATATACGGTAACATAGAGGCCGATATAACAATAATCAGGATCGGCCGCTTCTCATGGCGCCTGGGACTTGCGATGGAAACGTATATGGGAGAAAGCTGGAACAGCCCCGAGATGAAGTTCAACATCTACGGCGGCCACTGGAATGTAAAGACTCAGTTCGGATACCAGCTGGACCCTCTCCTTTTAAGGGTCTATACCGATCATGAGTGTTTTCACAACATAGACATGGCAGACACGCTTTCGGAGTACATGAATACCATCAAACTCGGAGTCGTTCTGGATGAGCCTCCTCCTGAATACAGCGACAGTCTTGCTTTTCTGCCGACAGGACTGCCTGACGGCTGGTTCTCCATTGGATTTTACCGTCCCAGGAGCAATACTTTCCAGAAAGGACACGATTTCAACTGGTCTATGCATGGAATGCTCGATTTTGAAGGCGCTGCGTGGCATTCGCTGCTCTCAGGACTGAGGTACAGGACGGATTTCTACTTTCACAACGACGGCTCAGGGTCATCGAAACACAGAGGCGAGATCTACGTCGCCTACAATGCACCCGCAGGAACCTTTGAAACGCACATTACACACTACTTCAGCGACACGCAACCTTTCAGGTCACTTGACGGCGAGACCTACTGGGGAATAAGATTCATCTGGTAAACCCCGATAGTG
>JAUVUL010000332.1 GCA_030600975.1 Candidatus Aegiribacteria sp. | reverse complement strand
TCCGTCGTTATGACAAAGACACCTGGGAAAAGTACTGGAAAGAGAAGATGAATCTTCGCGGCCGTTGCGAGATATCAATTATCCGATGTGATAGAAAAACTGTGGCATGAGCATTAACTCAAGAAATCCGGACGCTCTTAATATATTACATCTCCAGGTGGGGTGGAATAAATGATCATGAAAAGTATCAAACCCCCTTCAAAGACGTTAATGCGCTGAGAATTGATAATGAGTCCAGAACTCATCCGTACGGAAGAACATTTGATAGACCGCATGAAAGATAATTCTACGTGGTGTTCTCAAAGAACAGAGGTTTTCTCCAGCTGATGATGCTGAAGGGATACTGTATTTTCAGCAGGTATTAGCCCGCGAATAATCACCATTCATTCATTCTCTTCGCCTTTATTTCTCAGGGCGTTCCTGTAGACTCCCATCGTACGCTTCGCTGTCATTTTCCAGGAATAAAATTTCACCTGATCAAAGCCCCTGGATATGAACCGGGAACGAATACCTGCGGTATCAGTCATTGCCTTCATCGCTGATGCAATTTCTGTAGCGCAGTGTGGATCAACGCGACCGATGAAGAGGAAGTATGAGTTAGCGGAGAGTCCGTACTGCCCCAGGAGTTCCTCATTCGGCGCAAGCTGTCGGAACGACACGGATGCAGCATCATGAACAGGTACAATATCGAGTGAACAGGAGGGATACTTGCTGTGAAGAGTCTCAGCAATGTAGTGTGATGGAGTAAATACAGTATTGGCCTTTCTCAGCAGAATAGGAGTTCTGCAAAAGTACTGACTCTCAATATCTGAGTTTCTGTACTGTATTTGAGTTATTGGAAAGATATCATTGATTGTTGCTACGAAGAATCCCGGTAATGCCGGAGTCGTGTAAGGGTCAGTCAGATGTACAATATCCAACCTTCGCTCGTGAAACCTCCATGCGGCGGAACATGCAAGAACAGTCAACCATTTAAGACTGTCCCCCAGCATTCTTGGATGCGGAAGGCCTCCGGTAATACTGATATTCGGGTATTCTCAGAAGATCCTTTGGAGTGTACCCTTTTTCGAAGAAGTGAACGATGTATACAGCAGAAATTCATCCTCCGGAAACTCGATGGCCAGAGCCTGTATCAGCTCTCGGGTGTAGGTTCTGATCCCACTGTGCCCGAGAATATTGGTTGCGTCAAATCCGACTCTCACTTCGCCTCCCTCAAGATCGCCCGCATAACCGAGAAACCGCTTTCAGAAATTAACTGTACACAGCATCAGGTCAGTCCATCTTGCTCGCCATGTAAGCTATTCCACCACCTATGATCCCAGCAGATGTCAGACCCATACCCGTATACGAGCCGAAACGCAGAGATATCTGCAGTACCTGATCGTGACCGGATTCGAAGGTATCGTCCATGTAGACAATGTGTACATTTTCCTCGGAATCCAGCCTTATGGATGTCCAGTATCCCGTACACCCACCGGAATCCAGTGTTTCGATCTCCCATTCAGCGTACATTGAACCTGCGACAGCGATTGAAATAAAAAGAACCCAGACAAAGCACTTCATTATAATAAGCAATAGGAAAGTTGATTTCTTTTTATGTCGCGATTTGCTCCAAACACAACATTTCTCTTCCCCGCACCTCAATTTCTCCACCTGAAACTGATGATACCCCCCAAAACGCACCCCGGTCAATGTCATTACTGGCGAATTTACGCCGGTAACCTCGCAACAGAACGTACCTCTCCGCTGAAACCAGCTATCCAGAATCCCGTGGCTCCCGGGTGTTACCGGAAACCGGATTTCTGAAAGCTCATCCAGCCTTGATCTCAGGAACATCATCCTGCCATGGAACGTATTCCACATCCGGCTCACAGACTAACCCCAGGGGCTTTGGCGGAGGTCCGGGATCCTCCCAGAGATACAGGTGTCCTGTTTCCGTCTTAATGTAAATCCTTCAGGGATGGTAAATATCAGCGGCAGACCGGCAACATGGTCCTGGCTTTCCTCCCTGTTCTCCTCATAACTGCTGCAATCTACATATCGATATGGTGGTTTTCGGGAGGTGGAAAAGCACTTCACGAAGTATTTCCCGGCAGGGCGAGCAAGGGGAAATATCGTACGATGTTCTATTGAAATTCTTGACCGGCAGAATCGGGCTTTTCGATTGTAATCCATACGCCGCTGTAACCGAAGGCGCGGATATTCCCGTCCGATGTTAGTACGATCAAATCACAATCCTCAACTTGACCGCCGTCCTTAACGCTTGCAGCATAAATTGATACGTCCCCCATAGCTGAGATCATCTGAATCTCGTACCTGTCATCCTTCTTCTCCGTAAGAACAAAAGCTTTCCCCTCACTATTGGCAACTGGCCTGCCCAAGGTGCGTCTGCATGGAAGTTCAATGGAATACCTCATGTTTCCATGGCTATCGAAGGCGGCCAGTATTTTACCATCAAGCAAATATAGGGAGCCATCCAGCCCGGAAGCCATGTCAAGGCTGGAATCTTTAAGTTTCTCAGGATGGTTTCCAATGTGATTGAAATATGGGATATCCGGATTTATTACAGCTTTTGCAAACCATCCGAATAGTCTTGCAAGCAAACCGGGTTTCATCTCCTCTGGTTCTGGTTTTACCAGCTTCCACAGCGAAAGAGGATTACCTTCTCGATCGAACTTCACTAATTCTCGGTAATGACCATCATCTGTGTCGCGGGATTTCAGAAGCATGATGCTTCCATCTGGAAAACACGTCATTCCCCTAACCTCATCCATATTGAAGGGTTCTGTAATATTAAGATCTACTTCCTCATTTTTATCGGTGCCCTTAATGACATTTGTGACTGAACCATCCTTCAGGGATATGGAATAGAGGTCATTTCTGTTCTCATTCATTATCAGGACGTTACCTTGATAATCAACTACTGGCCCGGGGATAGAACCTTCAGATCGGCATTCCAATTCCAGGTCATTCCGCATCCAGACCTCTGTTCTGTCCGACCTGAGGCAGGTTACTATCGGCTTTTCTCCGTAATCGTTATAAACAACCAGACATACACCGCCATCCTCGGCGGGTACACCGCCATAGACTTCCCCTTCCCAGCTGAAAGGCCTGCTGCTGTAATCGAACAGAAAGTACCAGCGAATCGCTTTCAATGCGGGATGAAGGATCTTCCATAGATCATCGGGAAGGTGAACTTCAGTATCACAGAATCTGCACGTCTCAGTCCTGTTTTTCCCTTTTACG
>JAUVUL010000019.1 GCA_030600975.1 Candidatus Aegiribacteria sp. | reverse complement strand
TGAATTCGACGTGTAATATCCTGCACTATAGTATCAAAATGAACCAGTCTACCCTCCGGGTCAAAAGTACCTCGAGCATCGAAGGAGGCAATCAACTCGTCACCGTTCTTGCGTCTGAGGTGAACCTCGTAATTGAGGACCGAACCCTCTTTTCTCAGGCGTTCGATCATTCGAGTACGTTGTTCGGGATTAACCCAGACATCTTCGAGATTTACATTCTGGAGCTCTTCAAATGAATCGAAACCCATCATTCTGATAAGAGCAATATTCGCTGTCTGAAGTATTCCATTCCCGGTACCCCTGTAGATCCCAACGGGCAGATTCTCCTGCAGATTTCTGTACTTAAGTTCGATCTCATTCAGAGCTTGGGAAATTGCTTCCGGATCCTCTTCGGGGATCCATTCGGTCAGAAAAATGCGATTGTTGTGTCTTTTACTGTAAAGCGAAGCGGTTTCTATTCTGAATCTGGTTTCCAGCCCTGCGAAGGGCAGCTTTATGGGAAATGAAAAACGTTCTCCGGGAGGTAGGGTTGTGAGTCTATCGAAGTAAGATTCGTATTCCTCATCATGAGGAAACCCGAGCACCTCCAGACCGTCTTCAGACACACTGACCATCTCGGGAAATGAATCCCTGAACGCCTTACTGGTTAAAATAATGTGCCCTCTGCTGTCCAGCACGGCAATTCTGAGTGAAGTCCTCCAGAACAGCTCAGTCAACAGCTCGTCGGAATAATCGACCATGGAATATCCTTCGCATTTCCTGTTCGAGTCAGATCGCCCGCGAGAAACCCTGTATACTGAATAATGGGGAGTTTCGCTGACAAAAACAAATTGCTCACCTGATAATATCCCTGAAGCAGGATATACGTCAATTCTTGTTCAGTGCTATTCCCGATGATGTAAGATCCAGTATCCGGTTGTATCGCATTCTATAACTTCCGGCGTTGTTCCTTACTGCTCCGCTGCCTCTTCTATCAACCGTTGAGAGAGTAATTTGAGCGAGACATCCTCCCCGCTGATCCTCCTGAAGAGTTCCGGGAAAGAATACCTTCCGGATACGCCTATGACCTCATCCAGGATGAACCTGCCGAACAATTCCGGCCTGTCGGTAACGTCAGAGACACCTTCTCTCTCCAGGAAGACCTGCTCCAGCATGTCACACATCAGGTCTCCAAGGAGGTAATTGTGGAAATAGATCGGATGTGTGGTATAGTGTATCGTTCTGGCCCAGACCGGTTCATCCGCATAGGGCTGCTCGTCCAGAACTTCCAGATGTGTCTGCCATAACAGCTGATGAATGTCGTCAATATTCTCTACTCTGTTTCGATAGAGAGCCTGGTCGAAAAGTATTCTGGATATCGATCTCAGCTGATTTGCCCGGTTCCAAAGCTTCAGCCGCCTGAAATTCTTCCCTGCCTCCTCCAGATTCTCGCTGAAGAACCGAGAATAGAATGATTTATGTTCCCTGAAGCTGCCGAAAAGATTCGCTATACCTTCGGATACGATACCGCTGATACCCATGTTCAGGATAATCTCTTTGGGATCGGTGGTGAAGCTGTGAACAGCGTGACCGGTCTCGTGAAGAAGAACACCGAATTCGAAGTATCTGTCCCTGACATTGGTCAGAATTCTGGAGTCAACACCCATATCAACCTGGAAGTTGTATCCCCACTCGGACTTGTTCTTCCTTGGGAAAATATCGTAGGTGATGTTCATTCCGGTTATATCGATGCTGAACATACTGAACAACTCGCTGATGGGATTGAAATAATCAGCCATATTAACATGCTGATTCAGTTCCGGTGCGATTTTCCCTGAGATGAAGTCAACATCCCATGGCATTACATGGGGATCACCGAGGATATCCTCGCCGAAACGGGAGCGAATCTCTCTCATCAGTGGAAGCACAGAGTTGACCTCATCCTTCCAGGAATCGAACATGACCGGGTCCAGCTCCTGAAGCTCAAGTTGCTTGTGAACAAAATCAGGGTCTCCATACTCGCTGGCAAACTCCTTCCGGAGATCAAGAAGCTGCAGGAATCCTGTGTTCACCAGGGGAATGTTAACCTGAGTTCTTGCCAGGAAGGCTTTCTTCCTCAGATTTCGATCGGTTTCGGATAGGAGAATTCTTGAGATCTCCGGTGCTGTCATCTCTCTGCCAGCAACGATGCATCGGTGAGTATTCAGAATTGAGATAAGTTCGTTGGTTTTATCCCGGATTGCCAGAGACAGCTCGCTCAGTTTCTCCGAAAGGTGGTATGGCCTGAAGATCCTCTCCATTATCTCAACGCGCCTCCGGTCAAGGGGAGAGAGAGCTCCGGCAAGGAGATCCTGTATCGTATTCCAGCTCTTCCTGCTCTTCAGTTTCTCCTGGACTTCCCGCTCGATATCCATGATGCCGAAATCGTATTCTGTTGTATACTTGGTCCAGTGCAGCTGATTGGATTTCACATCCAGCTCTCTGAGTTCCTCTGCTATTTCGAACAATCTGGTCATCTCGACTCGTTTCACGATTGTGTGAGCGCCTGTCCTGCGGAGGTTCCATCTGGTCCAGGCGAGTATATATTTTAGAATATATTAGCTTCAATCATTCTGTAAACTTGAGAAACACCGGAATTGAATCAGCAAAGGAACAATACGAAGGGGTTGCGGATAGACTGATAACAGATTATTCTGAGCTTGGAATCGCTCAAGTAGCCGCATGATCAGCCTGAGTTGGAAAAACCAGTGTCATTTGACGGATGGAGTTACTTCGATGGAAGGTGAGCTGAAAAAAAGACTCACTATCCTGGATGTTTTCTGTGTTGCTACGGGAGCAATGATCAGTTCTGGGCTGTTTATTCTTCCCGGGTTAGCTTTTGCTAAAGCGGGTCCAGCAGTTATCATCTCTTATATGATTGCAGGGATATTCTGTATTCCTACCCTGCTGAGCATGGCAGAATTAACAACCGCTATGCCAAAAGCCGGTGGAGATTATTTCTACATTATGAGAGGATTTGGTCCTCTTCTGGGAACCGTTGCCGGATTTTCAACATGGTTCTCATTAAGCTTGAAAGGAGCATTTGCGCTGATAGGAATGGGGGCCTATTTAAGCATCATAACCCCAATCCCGATAGAAATTATTGCTCTGATCTGCTGCATCTTTTTTGTTGCTTTGAATCTACTGGGCGTAAAGGAAGCAGGAGGATTTCAGGTATTCTTAGTCATTGGACTGCTTGGAATACTTTTGATCTATGTTATCTGGGGTTCCAGGACAGTCAACCTTCAGCACTTCACACCACTCTTTTCAAGGGGATTAGGACCTGTATTCGCTACTGCAAGTTTTGTTTTTATCTCGTACGGAGGATTGACCAAGGTTGCTGCCCTGGCTGAGGAAACAAAGAACCCGGGAAGAAATCTTCCATTAGGCATGTTCCTGTCCCTGATTGTTACCTCAATTTTCTATGCTCTGGTTATTTCTATAACTATAGGTGTCTTAAATCCTGAAACCCTTGGAGGCAGTCTTACTCCGATATCTGACGGAGCAGGAGTATTTGGCGGAAACTCCTTGAAAATAGTAATAAGTATCGGGGCATTTCTGGCATTTATTTCTACAGCCAATTCCGGGATCATGACAGCTTCAAGATACCCATTGGGAATGAGCAGAGATAAGCTTTTACCTTTCAAATTTCAGAAATTAAGTCTTAAGTTTCAAACTCCATACGTTTCTATTCTCTTTACCGGATTGTTCATGGTTGCGGTTATCGTGTTTTTAAGACTGGAATTACTGGTTAAGGTTGCTTCAAGTATCCTGATCCTGCTCTATATTTTCGCGAATTTAACCTTGATTCTATTCAGAGAGAGTAATATTCTTAGTTATAAACCTAAATTTCGTTCTCCTTTGTATCCATATATGCAGGTTTTAGGGATATTAGGAGGGCTTTTTCTATTGATTGAAATGGGCACATTCATTGTTTTTCTGACCATGATATTTCTTTTGGCAGGATTCTTCTGGTACAGGTTCTATGCTCAGAAAAGAACCACTCAGGATTCAGCTTTGATCTATGTTCTGGAGAGACTTGTTTCCAGAGATAAAGAGTTAACCTCAGATAACCTTCTTACCGAACTGAGGGATATCGTTATTAAAAGAGATGATCTTACGAAAGATAGATTTCATGAACTCATTGAAGAATCTATGGTTCTGGATATCGAGAAGGTTGAAGAAATGGATGATTTCTTTAAAGATATTTCGTATCTCCTGGCCGAAGAACTGCATTCAGATCCGCAGGATATTTATACAAAATTCGTAGAGAGGGAGAAGGAATTCAGCACTGTTCTGCGAAAAGGAATGGCAATCCCTCATATTTGTGTCAAGGGCATAAAAGATGTTAAAGCTCTTCTGGTGAGATCAAAACCAGGAGTAATCTTCCCTAACGATGAAGTGGTTCATATTATTTTTGTTCTACTGGGTTCATCCGGAGAGCGAATCCTGCATTTGAAGATTCTGGCAGCTATTGCTGAAATAATGCAGAATCCTGAATTTGATAAAAAATGGTTGGCAGCAGACAATAAAGAGGATTTAAAGAATCTCCTCCTCCTGGCTGATAGAAGAAGAAGCAATAAGAAACGGTAATAACCGACTGCTTGAGTGTACGATTTGTAAGCTCATCCCGAATTGCGAGATGAGCTTATATGGGTGCATCCAGCCAATTCTGTGCAAATGTCAAGTTGAGCTTTTGATTTACACAGTCAAGTCTGGTACTATTCCGTTCTCATTATTAGGTGATAGCCGAAGGGGGTTTCAACTATATCCGAGATATCACCTGGTTGAAGTGAGAATGCCGCATCATCGAAGGCGGGAGTCATTACATTTCGGGGGAAGGGTCCAAGGTCTCCGCCATCACTGGAAGAAGGACAGTCGGAATGCCTCGAAGCTGCATCAGCGAAAGCAAGAGAACCCGCCGATACGCTGTCATGAAGGCTCTCCATAAGTTCAAGCGCTTCTTCCTTCGTCCTTGTTGCCGCACTTCTTTCAGCCCCCTGGTACGCCAGAAGGATATGACTGGCCTGAACCGTGAGCTGTCTGAGAACGATGTGGAATCCGTAGGAAGTCGTAAAAACCTCTGAAACCTCTCCGGGTTCAAGACCGAAGGCAACTTCATCAAATTCAGGAACCATCTGGCCTCTGACAAAACCGCCAAGAGAGCCTCCCTGTGCCGATGAAGGACAGGAGGAATGTCTGGCAGCGGCTTCCTCGAACGTAACGTGACCGCTTGAGATACTGTCAGCGATCAAGGTAAGAAGTATCCTCGCGTCTTCCATGGACGGAGCTTCCGCGGGAGCTTGCTGGCAGCCCTGGTACGAAATAAGAATGTGACTGGCAAAAACCATTTCAGGCCTTTCGATAACTTCTGTGTCTTCCACTGTCAGATCAGTATCACCGGAAACTGGATCTGAATCCCTGCTTTCGGTCTCGCCACCGCACGCAAATACACTTACGATCAGAACTGTTAAGAATAGAGTCAGCTTCCTGGATGACATTTACTAGTTCCTTTCAGATAAATTATTGGTTTCCCTTGCTATCATGAGTTCTTCGTTCGTAGGAATTACCAGAACCTTAACCTTGCTCTCCGGAGCGGTAATATCCCGCTGCAAACCCTTGACATCGTTGGCTTTAATATCGATAGATACGCCAAGAACTTCGAGCCCCTTGCAGATACGCTCCCGCATCTGGGGACCGTTTTCACCTACACCTGCGGTAAAGACAATTGCATCAAGCGCACCCATGGTTACTGCATATGCACCTATGTACTTCCTTACACTGGAAGCGAACATGTCAAGGGCGAGCTGCGCTTTCTCGTGGCCATCCTCGGCGGCGTCTTCAACATCCCGCTGATCACTGGAAATTCCTGAAACACCGGCTAATCCGCTTTTCTTGTAAATCATTTCCTTCACATCGGCGATCGAGTAGCCGTAGTTTTCAACAAGATCTATAAGAATGGCTGAATCAACGTCACCGCTGCGGGTTCCCATCATTACACCGTGGGCTGTACCGTAGCCCAGACTTGTGTCCAGGCTTTTTCCGTATTTGACAGCAGTCAGGCTGCTTCCATTCCCCAGATGACATGTAACGATACACAGCTCTTCAATGGGCTTGTCCATCATCAGTGCCGCCTGGAGGGCAACGTAATTGTGGCTGGGGCCGTGGAATCCGAATCTTCTTATACGTTTCTCTTCAAATACACTGAAGGGAAGCGGATAGATATAGGATACGGGAGGCATCGTCTGATGAAACGCTGTATCAAAGACAGCCACGTTCGGAATACCAGGCAGGATTTCCATGGTTGCCCATATTCCCTGCAGGTTCGGAGGATTATGAAGAGGTGCCATGATGCTGCATTCCTCAATACCCTTAATAACCTCTTCGTCTATGATCACCGAGGAAGTGAATTTTTCTCCGCCGTGAACCACTCTGTGACCAACCGCTCCGATTTCACTGTAATTTTCAATAGCGCCGTATTCAGGATTTGTAAGGGCATCCAGTACAAAGTTAATACCATTCCTGTGGTCGGGAACATGTTCCTCGAGAATGATCGTCTTTTCTCCGGATTTGAACTTTATCCGTCCTTCAGGGAGGCCTATCCTCTCTATCAATCCTTCAGCAAGCAGTGCTTCATTCTCCATATCGATGAGCTTGAACTTGATGGAAGAACTTCCACTATTAATGACTAGTATCTTCATGCAGGCCTCCATGCAGATTGATATCGGGTAGGTTTTCCCGGGAAATGGTTACCAGGTGAATGATGAAAAGGCAGGTAGTAAAATACTTAAAACCAGGTTCCTGATCAAGGGTTATCCGACGCATTATGCGGGCGGGAGAAGAGTGTTTTCCTTCCCTTCTCGCATGATCTCCGTCTGAAGCAGAGCAGGTAGGAAAACCCAGAGCATGGTGAACCTGTAATTCGTCAGTACCGAAGCAAATATAGATGCGAAAAGCAGCATTATGACAGCACAGAAAATCCCGAGGGCTTTGCCCGCCCTCTGACCGCTGTCAGTTCTGATGAACAACCTCGCTGCCTTGAAAAGGGTTACAACGAATATTCCCAGAAATACGATCACACCTGTAATTCCCATATTCAGGGCTATCTGGAAAAAGGAACCATCAACGTGCCACAAGGTCACGATTCCTCCGATATCCGGCCTGAAACAGGTGTATACAGCGCCAAGGCCTTTTCCCATTATCATCCTGGAACCGCTGAGATCATCAATTATAGTACTCCATACGATGAGCCTTGAAAGAACGGAAGTATCCGTCAGGTAACTGTCCGATTCTTTCTCCGTTCTCTGCGCTATATTCGCGGTTGACTGGATACCCAGAGCAGATATGGTAAACACGGTCAGAATGATAAGTACCGAAATGATTGTCAGTGAGAGAATAAGCTTTCTCCCAAGTCTGACATTGTCCTTCTTCCTGAACAGGTTAAGAATCCATGCTGCGGCAAGCGCAAGGAGAATTCCACCCCATATGCCCCTGGTCTGTGACAGGATAATTCCTCCACCACCCATAAGAAGGATCACCGGGATAATAATGATAAGCGGAGGCCTCTCCTTCCAGTTCTTCCAGAGCCTTCCAAGAAACATCATCAGAACAACGCCTATTGCGTTGGGCTGTCGAGTGGATATCCTGATGCCAGTCATTTCGCGGACGTAAACATCCTCTCCAACCCCGATATACGCCTTTATCATACAGATCAGGCCACCGATAGCGGCCGATGAGAGAAGAACTTTCCATATCCGCTGACCGGAGCCTTCATCGGACAGAACCCAAAGAAGCGGGAAGTACAGTAAATAAGCTCCGTAAGGCTTCAGCTGATCTCTTATGAAAAGGATGTCATTGCCCGAAGCGAATCCACGATACGCTGAAAACCCGAATATCAGGAGAAAAAGTATTATGAGTATTCCCTGCAGACCGATCCTTATACCTTTCATCGATCTGTCGGGGAGTGCAAGTATCCAGAGCCAGACAAACCAGATCGTTAGCAGATCATCTGCTCTGAGTATCAGGAAACCTATCCGTACCGTAGCGGTATTCAGCTGCGCGAGAGTCAGCACTATCTGAAGAGCGAAAACCATCATGAGAATCCGTACAGGTGATCCCGCAAGAAGAAACAGAATTCCGGGCACAGCAAGCAGCAGGATACCGATCAGAAGATGTTCGGTTACCATGGAAGCAATAAGTACAATGCCGATAAAAATCAGGGATATGAGGGTTATTCTGACCAGTTTATCGTCATCGCTCAATCCGGAGGGACTAAGGAAACCAGGCTTTTTCAGTTTTCTGCTGCCCCTTTCCCGGCCTGTTCAGCTTAAGCCGGTAATATTGAGAAGTGTCCCGTTGAATTCCTCTTTTTTGTTCGAGGACTCACGTAAAAAGGCACTGTTGTTCAAATTGATCCTCCATGAAGCGCAGTTTTTCAGTAACGGTTCAGTCGACGGCTATTTTACTATAACCTGTACATGTTATCATAAGGAGAGTCATATCATCCAATGCAGCGACTTCCCCCCGAAACGACGAAAGCCTGTCAAGAAGATCCTCAAGGATTGACCTGGACTGAAGGCTGTCCTGCCCTGTAAGAAATGCCGCAAGCCTACCTCGGCCGAATTCTTCTCCTGTCTCCTTATCCATGCTCTCGGTAATGCCGTCAGTATACAGTAGAAGCCTGTCATTAGGGTTCAGTTTCATGGCAGTCGTCCTGTATACGGCATCACCTTTAACGCCGAGTACAAGACCGCCTTCGGATAAGCTGCTTATTATACCATCACTTCCTATAAGAATAGGCGGATCATGACCGGCGCAGCAGTAATTGAAAGTTCTCTCAGTGGGATCCAGAACGCCGTAGAAGAAAGTTACAAATTTATCATCCGGCATTCTTTCACTCATTATGCTGTTAAGCCTCTCCACTGTATCACCGACCTTATTACTCATTCCCGGGGCTATGGCATGAAGGGCTGATTGAAGCGCAGCCATCAGCAACGCAGCCGCGGTGCCTTTCCCGGCAACGTCAGCGATTGCTATGCCGTAGAACCCGCCGGGAATTGGAAATACATCGTAATAGTCCCCCCCCACCTGCATGCTGGGGACTGAAATAGCGGCAATATCAATATCCCTGATCTCGGGAAGCTCTCCGGGAAGCAGACTTTCCTGGATCGATCTGGCTATTGCCAGCTCTTCACGATACCTTTCTCTTTCCAGCTCCGTTTCCATCAGCCTGGCATTATCTATAGCCGCGGCCACCTGTCTTGCGAAGGTTTCTACAAGGCCCTTTGATTCGTTCATGAATCCGAACTGACGGCTGGTGGAAGCGTAGAGTATACCGAATGTCCTTTTCCTGATCCTGAGCATTGAAGCGATTAAAGAACCTGGCACGGGAGAACCCTTTCCCGCTAATGGTGCAAGAGGGCTGTTCGGGTATCGATTGTAAAGGATCGTTCCACCGGTCTTTTTCAGCCGCCTCAGAACCTCTCTGTGCCATTCGTCTGGAAATGCGGCTTCAGAAGGATCCCTTCCCGTGGCTTCCCAGAAGCCGAAACCCTTTGTATCCAGTTTTACGGCCCAGCATCTGTCGGCTCCGGAAAGTCTTCTGCCGAGAGTTACAGATGAGTGCACGATCTTGCTCTCATTAAAGGTTGAGTAGATGGACTGACCGAGTCCATCCATTATCCTCAGCTGATTGAGTTTTCTATCAATCAGCCTTGCGGAGGGAAGCAGGAAGAGGATCTTCAGTATAGTTACGGAACTGAAGATCAGCAGGATGGTGAACACACAGCCTATAAGGGTTCCCAGCGCCAGGGATGATATTGTCAGGCCGCCTTTGAAGTAAAATCTGAGAATGGACTGGGAGAGTATGAGAACTCCCAGGGATCCGGCAAGAGCAACGTACTTCCTCCATCTGTTAAGGTAGTGCGCCCAGTCGGTTCTGAACGAGTTAATAAACGCGAAGATGAAAAGAAGAACGTAGAATGGACTTATCGACAGGAGAGTGTCGGAACTGCTGATCCCGGAGATAGCTGGTCGCACAAGATCCTCAAGACCAAGAGAGACGTACAGGATTCTGAGGATAAGGGTAATAACAAGCAGCTGGAAAAACAACAGCGTTCCTTTTCTGCGCTCGACCAGAACAAGGTACCTCAGTAACGCAACTATTGCTATCGAGAATGTAACTGCAATGATCAGTGCGAGTATCTTAAGAGGACGCTCCGACTCCCTGAGAGTCCTCTCGGACAGGACTATTGAATCCTCCTGGGCAACATTCGAACCTGCGTATACGGTTCTGATGAATATCTCAGCAGTCGCTGAAGTAACCTCTCCAAGAGCTCCGAGGGTCATTCCCAGGGTTCCGGAACCTTCGAAAAATCCTGCATTTCTGATAACCTCTCCACCGGAGGTGGCAAGGCTGTCAATCCTGCCCTGGA
>JAUVUL010000203.1 GCA_030600975.1 Candidatus Aegiribacteria sp. | reverse complement strand
TTCTGTTTCTTTGCCGCCATCTATCTGCTGACATTCCGGGGTTTATCCGTTGGGGATAACGTCTATCATTACGAATTCGTGAAGAGCATCCTTCAAAGGCAGCAACTCTCGCTTCCCCTGAATAACGAATTACTTGCTACGGATAGAAGCACATCTCTGTTCTTCGCAAGAGGGCGTGATGACAAACCATACCTGACACTTCCTCCGGGGCTGGCAGTCGCATCTCTTCCCCTTGGTTCACTGGGATTTCTGATCGAAAGCATCTTCGGTGATAATTCCAATGTGACAGAGGAACAGAACACTGAGAAGGGAACAGAAATATCTGCCGCTATTGCAGTCAGAAGTACTCCCTCGGCAACCATGGCTGCGATGGTCAATCCGCTGGCGATGGCTCTTCTTACGGTCGTATTTTTTCTCTTTTCAAACCGGCTCAGTAACAGCAGAAAGCGGGCGCTTGTTCTGACTTTGCTGCTTGGATGCTGCACTATCATCTGGCCGTACTCCAGTTCTTACTGGACTCAGCCCGTAACAACAGTCTGCCTCTTCAGCGTGCTTTACTGCCTCTACAGGTTCAAAGAAGAGTCTCTTTATCGGTACGTAGTGTTCGCAGGGCTGCTCGCCGGATACAGCATGCTGACACGTTTCGAAACCGTAGTATTCGTACCATTCTTTCTGATCTACGCGGTTTGGGCATCGTACCCTGATCGTTCCAGAATTTTGCGGGCAACCGGGCTTTTTCTTGCAGCATTCGGCGTTTTTGTTCTGCTGATAATGTTATGGAACTACTACCGTTTCGGAGGGGTGCTGGATACGGGTGCTGGTCATCAGCAATATTTCTGGTCTACGTTCAGAGGTAATCTAGCAGAGAGTATTCCGGCAAACCTGATAGGCTTGAACAGAAGCATCTTCCTCTACTCTCCCCCGCTCATTCTTGGACTGCTGGCATTTCCCGCCCTGTACAGATCACAGAAAACGCTTGCCCTGGTTACAACCTTGATTATCGTTACGGGTTTCCTGCTGTATAGCAAAATAGTCATGTGGCATGCGTTCTGCAGCTGGGGTCCCCGTTTCCTGGTGATCCTTACCCCATTCCTGCTTCTTCCCGCTTCACTGCTGCGGTTTGATGCTCGCTGGAAACGATGGCTGCTCCTGGTTCTCGCCCTTGCTGGTATTTGTATTCAGCTAATCGCAGTTATGGTCCCCTATCAATGGGAAGCTATTTCAGACTATTTCAGTCCCGGCAATGCAGGCGATCATCTGCTCAAGTCGAATATCGTTCCTCAATTCAGGGCATTGCTGTCGGAGAACCTTGATTTCTGGTGGCTCGCCAATCCGATAACCATCTCCATTGGAATATTGCTGATCCTCACATTGTCCGCATCAGGTATTATCCTGTTTAAGCAGTATAGATCTGCCTCCCTTGAAATGTAATTCGCATCGGATTCACATGCCTGGACGGAATGCGATTCCTTTAGCTATACTCCACTGATTGATGCAGCTCTACATTCATCTGAGGAGGGGAATGGCATCCTCGATTTTCAGCAGGATCAGGATACCTCATGTTTTTATTCTGCTGTCCAGCATGATTCTCGTTGTCAGCATTCTGACATATGTGATCCCATCAGGCAGATATGAACGCACCGAGATCACAGTCGGGCAGCTGACCCGCACCATCATGGTTCCGGGAACCTATGAACGGATTCCAAAGCATATCTCGCTGGAAAGCGTCATTTTAGGCGATGAAGTGGAGGGCATGGCAACTCCGGTGAGTCTTGTTGGACTCATCAGTGCCATACCCAGGGGTCTGGAAGCCGTAGCGGATATTGTGTTTCTCATCTTCATCTGCGGTGGTGTCATATCCATCATCAACCGGACCGGAACCATTACAGCCATCATCCAGGCCCTGATCAGGCGATTCAAGGATTCAGGCCCGGTTCTGACAATTGTACTGATGATAGCCGGCGCCATCGCCGGTTCCACCATCGGCATGGGTGAGGAGCTGATCCCGCTCGTCCCCATCTTCCTGCTGGTTTCACAGCAGCTGGGTTATGACAGGATATTCGGTTTCGTGCTGGTATTTCTCGGAGCGGATATGGGTTTCTCGGCAGCCACAACGAATCCGTTCACTGTCCAGATCGCCCAGGGCATTGCCGAAGTACCGCTTGGAAGCGGCCTGACCTTCAGGATCATCTTCCTCGCGGTCATTGTAACTACTGCCATAATCTACGTGTTGAGGTACGGACATCGCATAAGGCGCGATCCGTCAAGTGCGATTGTCCCCTTTGAAGACAGCAGGATTTCTACTGCTGACATAGAGAGTGTCAGGCTTCGGGCGGTCCACATCTGGATACTTCTGCAGACCGTGGTGATCTTCGCGGTTACACTCTATCTGATGCAGATAAAGGGCTGGTGGCTCAATGAAATGACCGGTGGCTTCCTCCTGATTGGAGTCGTTACGATCATCCTATCCAGGCTTCCCGCCTCTGAAGCGGTGAAGGCATTCATCAAGGGTATGGAGGAGATGGTGGTCGCTGCCCTGGTGGTTGGATTCGCCAGGGGCATACAGGTAGTGCTTATTGACGGCCAGATTCTCGATACGGTCATCTACTTCGCGGCGAACCTTCTGCGCAACACCTCCTCAATTGTGGCGGCGGAGGGGATGCTTGTTTTCCAGAGTATTCTGAATTTCTTCATTCCATCCGGTTCCGGTCAGGCGGCGGTTACGATGCCGCTGATGGCTCCGCTCTCGGACATTCTGGGGATTTCCCGACAGACTGCAGTTTTCGCCTTTACCTGCGGAGATGGATTCTCCAACTCCATTGTCCCAACCGGGGGAGTACTGATGGGCATGCTCGCCCTCTCAAAGATTCCCTACGAGAAGTGGCTGAAATTCATGATGCCGCTATTCCTTATCCTGATGGCATGGTCTGCAGTCTTCCTGGCCATTGCGGTGATCATCAACTACTGACACGGTACAGGCAAGTGCAACTCGACCGGAGGGCGTACCCGATGACCAGTGCTACTTCAGGATGGCGTTATTTCAGCAGTACAAATCTGCCTGGTGGCGTTCCCTCTCCGAAGCTGATCATGTAAACTCCCGCAGGCAGCATTGAACAGTCAAGCCGGGTTTCAACTCCTGGGTGGACAGTCAATTGCCTGCTGAGCACGATCCTGCCGGCAAGATCGTAGATACGAATGTCAGAGTCGAAAGTGGAACCGTTCTCCTGGAGTGAGATAACCATGCTTCCCCTTACGGGATTCTCCATTATGCAAGGCAGTGGTATAGTTACTGCAGGTCCCTGACCGCCAACACCCAGGCCGGAGAGATCGTGGACATATATCTCCCACCCGTCACCTTCGTTGCCAGCCCAGAACAGCTCATGCGGAGTTGAAGCGGGAGACCAGGCAGGACCTGCGAAAGGGAACAGTTCCAGTGGCGCAGGGCCACCAATGGGATAGCCCATTATCTTCGCTGAGGCTCCGCACCCCTCCTGCCAGATGACACCTGTTCCGAGGGGTTCGGGCAGGCTGCCCAGGAAAATTCCCGAAATGCGTTCTCCGGTTGTATGAACGGTTTCTTCATCCCCCCATCCGGTTCCTTCCCATACTCTAATCTTTATCGAAGCCGCACCAGCCTCGTCCACCCACAACAGACAGGTTCCAGAGGTTGACCAGTCGGTATCGAGGCTGGGGGAATGACATAATTCACCTGTGGACACCTCGACGGGAGAACTGAAACCTGACAAATCGCCGCAGCACCACATTATCCTGCTGCCGGAGGGAAACCGTTCCTCCCACACGAGATGGACAGTTCCCGAATCATCCACGACAAGTTCAGGATTCTGGCACCATTCACTCAAAGAACTCATTTGAGCTACCGGAAAAACTCCATCAACACTCTTCAGCATCACCGCGCCGCCGGTAGCATCCCAGTCCAGCCATGCCAGCCAGAGAATGCTGCCTGTGGAAGCCAGGGAAGGGCTTATCTGGTAACCCTCCTGGTCGACCTGGACTTCAATATGGGAGAAATCATCTCCGTGGGCGGTCTTTATCCTGTAACTGTAGGTAGATAACTCGAAATCACTCCAGACTATCCAGGGGGATGTATCGTGATAACATGCGCAGACCCCTACATCCCAGTATTCGTCAGAATCAACGTAAATAACCGGACCCCAGCCTGATCCCTCTTCGTAAAGTCGGGCGGCAACATCCAGCCTTCCGTTCTCCCCCGAGAGCCAAGCCGCAACTGTACGCCGTGGTGTACCGTTGCTGGACGCGGCGGTGGGGAAACAATCGGAAAATCCGCTGGTGGAGACCTGTTCGTATTCGGAGAACCGCTGTCCCGTTATTGGATAACTTCCAACCTCCATCCCGCTACCAGCCAAGGGTTTCAGTGTAGGGTCTCCAAGCAGCGCGTTCCCGTAAAACCATGCTCTCTCATAGGAGGAGAACCCTCCCTGCGCCTGGTATTCCCACCAATCCCTGAATGCTTCACCAAATGTAAGCCCTGTAGCCAGGGGGCCGTAGTATTCCTCAAAATCCAGCATTGAGCCGGTTTTGGCAGCACCGGTGACAAGCAGTCCGTAATCGGTACCGAACAGGTACCAGTTTCCCAGACATCCCTCCTCCACCCATCGTGCGTTGGAACAGCTGAACAGCTGCAGGAACGCAGTGCGGGGATTCACCTGTGCTATTTCAGGTGCCATCACTGTGCCTGCCATTCCGGAAGGCAGTTTGAAGGTATGTCCCCAGGGGCATGAATGGGACATCAAATGCACAAATTCGTAGCCATGATCGAGGTTGATAAGATAATCCTCCGCTGTTGTCTGACTGGACGAATTGATAACTGTAACG
>JAUVUL010000110.1 GCA_030600975.1 Candidatus Aegiribacteria sp. | reverse complement strand
ATTGAGGTCTTTAACAATGATGGTAGTTATCATAAGAGGATTAACACAAACGTTGGCCATTTATTTGATATTGCTGTAGTTGATTCAAATCAAATCTACCTGAACACATTTCCGTGGGGACCAGATCTTCTCAACGCTTCGGAATTGCCAGCTATAACATTAATTGATGGTAATGGTGATGTTCTACGGGCGTTCGGACACATAGAGATGTCTTCGAAGAATATCGTAGCGAGACAAGCATTGATCAACTGTACCATGGATACGGATGAAGAGAATACGCTTTATTACACAAGCCTTTCAGACTACACAGTGAATACGGTCGATTCCACTGGAATATTCGTATGGTCAACTGAGGGCACATCTGAGTATGAAATCCAGTTTATGGCATATGATGAAGGAGTTTCGGAGATACATCCTGTTGTCTGGGACCTGGATGTAGATGGAAACCGGATATATGTGCTCTGGGCTCAGGGGGGAGACGATCGGGGCTACAGGGTTGATGTGTTCAACGCTGATGATGGTTCATTTGTGGGCTACTTCTATACTCAAACCCCTTCGGAAGAAATGAACTCGTCCATTGAGATCATTGGCGATGATTTCTATGTAGTAAGCTGTGTCGATTGTGTTATAAATAAATTCCATATGATTCGAACTGAATAGAGAATAACGCCAGTTTTTATTATGAAGCCTTTGACGCCTCTATAACGTTGAAGGCCTTCGCTATCCTGGGGTTCGAGTAACCCTCTTTTATAGAGTACTCTAAACCAAACGGATACAGTTCCTGCTGAAGCCTCTGTTTGCCCTCCAGATCGGCGCTTGCCTGATCCCCCTCAACTGGCCCAGCCGGATCCTTCGCATCCGGAGCATTTTCCAGCTTCCCGAGTAAAACCGTCTTTTACTTTCCCGGTACCATTGCATCGTCCGCATTTTGTTGGAGGATCGGGAACATTGACGTAGCCGTCACCGTTGCATACATTGCAGGGGGAGATGAGCTTAACGTCGTCAATTCCCGTTCCACCACACCAGGCACACTGTGCCATTGCCATTTCTAATCCTCTCATATCTGGACCTGATCAATCAGCACTTCCGAACCAGTCTTGTCAGCAAAGAGTCTCTGATCTCAATGAAGATATGACAAATGCTGCTCTCCGGCCAACGTATGGCGGGACGACTGGATTCAAAGGAATTAATATTTACTCAACAATATTATGCAGCCAATCGCAGAAAGAGTTCCAACTCCCAGACAGCCGGCAGTCATAAAAGTGAATGCCCTCTTCAAGAGGGCATTATAACCGAGGACGTGCCACTCGTGTCCTGTTCTCGTGCGGGAACACAAGGAATCTAAACACTGAGCCGTATTAACAGAACAGCGAACTCTAATCGGAGAACAAAGTCTTGATACGCCCGAACGTGTACTGATCCAAAGCTACAGTAGACAATTGCACTTCATAAATGATATTGGTTATCTGGTCTGCCACCCAGAAGTTGCTTCCATCAAACGTAAGAGCTGCTGCATAGAAACTGCCTGATATTCCACTCAGATCATAAGTGTCGACAATAATGCCAGTAGTTGTTACTTCAACAATAGAGCTGCCGGCTCCAGTGGTGAAATAGAGATTGAAACCGTCATACGCCATATCTCCAATTCCTGTATATGGAACTGAAAAAGAACTCAGAACTGAACCACCTGTACTCATCTCATATATCATCTGATTACCTCGACATGACATCCACAGGTTACTTCCGTCCCAGGTCAGCCCGATGTTGTATGTTGCAGGACAAGTAAAAGTAGAAACAAACGTACCGGAAGTTGTGTATTCGTACACTTCTCCGGGGGACGAAGTATTCAGAAGGAACATACCCCATAAATTTGTTCCATCGAAAGTAGCACCGTTTGCGTTCGTACCGCCAGGTTCACTCGGCTGGAACTGGCTCAATACTGCTCCAGTGGTAGTGATCTCATAAAAACCATCGTAGAATCCACCAAGAAGCCAGAGATTTGTCCCGTCCCAGGCAAGCCCGTTTGTATACTCATCCGGGCTGCTGAAACTTGACAGAACGCTGACACCACCGGCGGTAACCATAATTGAAAGAACTAGAATAACAACAAAAACACTTCTCATCACAGCCTCCTACTGAAATTGTACTAATACACTATCACATAACAGCTTATCCGTAACTCGCAGATAACAGAGTGTTCTCGGAATTGCGAAGGAAAAGAGAGGGTTGTATGCATATACTCGGGTTGTAGTGCAGATTATCATTTGCAGATAAATGAACTGTCTCTCCAGAATCAAGACCGAAGACTAAAGTACCGGCCAAGCAGGCAGACGAAAATATCAGTAAATGAAAAGGAGTCTTCATTATAATTCCCCAAAAAATGCTCCAGCACCACATTTACAGTAGTTATTCTTTACATTTAACAATAAGCAAGGCAACCCTGCCCTGTCAAAGGCCTTTTTAAAAACAGTCATTGGCGCTTCCATCGATACTTGGATATTAATGGTATTCATTTTTTACATATCTATACACCTACAATTTCATCTCGTCTTGAACATAGATGACACTCGTCACGTACCACTTCAAACGATCATATACTCCTTCCTACTAGGCAACTTCGCACAACCATGGCATGAATGAGTTCCAATTCTCAATCAGATGTCCAGCCATGAATGAATGCCCTCTTCAAGGGGGCTTTTGATTTATGCTAAGGTTCATGATTCGAACTCCTGATCAAAGATCAGGCTTGGTTAAGAGCAAACTGGTGAGTTCTATGGGGCTTCCGGGATTTCCAGGGAATCTCAAGTTACTGATAATCCTGGTTTCCGGTACAAATCTGCCGGAAAGAAAGTTGACCGGGCTTGTTTCAGACAGTATCGTCAATCTCAGGTAGGAAGAGGAGGTTTATCTGGCCGAATGAGCTACTTCGTGAGCAGGTCATGGAATTACGGAGAATCAAATATCCTGGTAGGTATCTGTAAAACCCCATCAATTATCGCCCGTTTGCTGTTTGTCATTGTTATATTGTCAATCAGCGTTGGCAACGCTCAGGACCCATTCGGTGAACAAACCTATCCTGAGACAATTCGAACTGCAAACTGGCTCGCCCGTATCGAACCCGCTACAACGTGGGAGGCTGCACTTGATGGTGAGGCTTCCGATCTTCTTGAGTTCATCACTTCTGATCTTCTGCTAGCTGGCGTGGTCGAAGTAGACAGGAACTCTGCACCTGATTACGGCCCGCTCTACCTCATCGATACTGCAACGGGTGAGGTAAAATGGGAATACGATCGCGACGATCTGTCCGGAGGTTCGTATAGTCTACTTATCGTAGATCCACTTATCATTCTCCTCGGCTCGGATCAATCCTCAGCCAGGCTCGTCGCGCTGGATCCGGAGTCCGGGAGAAAGGTTTGGGATGAAAAGGTCGATACACCGTACGGCGTGGCAAGGGTAACGGGTCAAAATCGACTTATTTTCGCCTTCAGAGATGGATCCAGTTTCAAAGTCCGGGTGCTTGATATTGCCACGGGTGATGCATTAATCGAAACCGGCTTACCCGCTGAAGCTTTCTCGGGAACCACCAATATCTCGATCGATGTTGCCGATACATTGGCTTTCCTCGTTGGCAATTCTGTGGTCACACTGGATCTCTCAGATGGACGCGTTGTACGAACGGTTGATATCCCACTGATAGCTTCGGAGTCAGCTTCAACAGTATTCCTGACGGACGGTATTCTGGCCTGGGATACAGAGACGATTGCGTATTTTGATCCCGCATCGGATGCGGTGCGCTGGACAGTGACAGTCGAAGGTGAGCCCATACAGACCGTTGCCGTCAGCAGGGGGCATATCGTGCTGGTCACAGGTATCGAGCAATCCGTGATGAGCCTGCTCGATCCCGGGGCAGGGCAACAGCTTTGGTCGCACTCGATAACCGGTCGTATCGTTAGTCCCATTGCAACCAGCGACGATCTTTTTCTTTTCACCACCGATTCGACCGTGGTCGGCGTAAAGGTGGCAGATGGAAGTACCTCTTTTGTCCGGTCTCTTCCATCGGATATGGCATCGGGAAGCCCTACCTTTGCTGAGATCATGGGACTGCCGGACGTACTGCGAACAGAGGACGGTGTGCTCTTTGTGGCCCGGGAGCGTTCAGGGATTGCAGCGTTCGATCTCCCGAGCGGCAACCTCCGTTGGTATCATGCACACTACGAAGCTAACCTTGCGCTCATCAATTACACCGCCGATGGACGTTTTGTTTCTCTGCACGCAACTATGGTTGAGATGGGGCATATAAGCCCAAGCGAACCATTTATACCACCTCCGAGTCTCTCCGCAGTAAACTCAAGCGGTACATCACAACATCTTGCGACTGCTCAACGGCGCTATGAGACTGCACGCGCCAGATACGAAGCCGGACGGGGAAGCGCATCGGATGTACAGTTTGCTGTCGATGGTGAGCTTGTTGCACTGCAGATGGATATGGCTCTAGGCCAATTCACGGCAGGTCTGGAAGTTGCACAATCAATCCTGAACCTCGGCATTGCTTTCAGGGAAATCCAGCTTGCTCGGGGTCGTCAAGGCGCGATCGATCGCATGGAGCTTGCGCTGCAGGGAGCCCTGCGTGCGCAGGAAAACCTGTTTCAATCCGGATATTACCTTCGTCCATTCTACCTGGAAATGTGGGGGCGTGGTGTGACTATTGTACAGACAGCAACCGGGTTGCGGCGGGACATCATCTTCTCACCACAAAGTCCTCCGGCTCTGGCATATGGTCTCGATATGCCCACGTTTGCTGTGGATGCGGAGGGGGATCAGCTGGTTGTTTTCGGAATCAGTCTTGAAACAGATCGGTATCAGAGACGGAACAAATGGGGGACACACGTCCCGAACTTCTCGGTGCTCGGGTACGCGTTGAACCGCCTGGAGTTTGTCAGCCATTCCACCGTGCATCCGGTGCTGGAACCAGCGATAACCGCCGGGGACGTGGAGCAAATCCGTTGGCTGACCGATCGAGGTCTGGACATTAACGAGACTTCCCTTCGCATGGGGCAGACACCTATCTTTCATGCAGTAGCCATGGGGATGGCCGACATCGTTGAACTCCTGATCAACGCAGGGGCTGACGTGAACGATGTCGACGATATGGGTGGAACACCCATCTTTTATGCAGCAATCATGGGGATGACCGAAATCGTTGAGCTGCTGATCAACGCGGGGGCAGACGTGAATGCTGTTAACAGAATGGGTATTACACCCATCGAACAAGTCGGCTTGCCACAGAATATTTTTGATGTCCTGCTCGCGGCCGGTGCATGCACGGCGTCAGGTGATATCCCATTTCAACCAGAGGTGGCAGTCCCGCCGTTAATAATGGCGATCATCGTCAATCAGGCCGATCAGGTTCGCATGCTCGTTGAACGCGGTGAAGATCTGGAATGGAGAAACGCACACGGTGAAACCCCTCTTTTCTTTGCAGTCGCCTTTGGCAACCCCGAACTGGTTCGATTGCTTCTCGAGTTGGGCGCAGAGGTTAATGCAGTCGACAACCAGGGCCGTACCCCAATTGACGGAGCTCTCAACGAGGAGATCCAGACGATCCTTAGCGCGGCTGGTGGACGGTCCGGTACGGATTGACTTGTCGCTACCATTGATGGCAATCTGAAAAGGGAATAGAAACGCTGAACAGTATAAGCTTGGGAGACATGAATGCAGAATATATTTATCATCATCAATGACGCACCTTACAGAATGAAGAAGGCTTATAACGCTTTAAGGATGGCCATGACCCTTCAAATTGATAAGGTCAAAAAAACTGTTTCCGAAAGATTTGAAACCATTCTCTACTGTGTTGTGATAGCTATAGCGATATCAAGCACATCATGTGGGAACTCCAATCCTATTGGGGAAATAAAAATCCTTGAACAGACTATGGTGATCGACGGGAACGCTGATCTTGATAATTGCTTTACACCAGTCAATCTGTCTATTGACAGCGAGGGGAAGCTGTTTATTTTGGATTTCATCAGTATGAAGATCCTGGTATTCAGTTCAGAAGGGGATTTCCTTTACGAGTTTGGCAAACCTGGAGAGGGACCGGGAGAATTCGCCAATCTGCTTTATCACTTCGATATAGATGAATCTGGGAAAGTATACGCAGTAAATCGACCAAACAGGATCGAAGTCTTTCAAAACGATGGAAGTTACTGCAACGGTATTCCAGTAGATATTGGACAGATATTCGATCTAGCAGTAATTGATACAAGCAGGATCTACATAAATAGATACTCCTGGGGAGTGGGATTGTACAATGATGAAGAGTACCCGGCTATTACATTAATAGGAGGAAATGGAGAAGTAATCAGGCAGTTCGGGAGTATTGATATTGATATGCAGAACATGATTCCCAGGGAAAAGCAGAATTATCTGTCCTGCGT
>JAUVUL010000061.1 GCA_030600975.1 Candidatus Aegiribacteria sp. | reverse complement strand
CCGCCTACATAGTGAGTTTCCTGACTTTCTTTTTCTTTCCGTCCTATGCAGCCGCAGCTGGAGCCATGGTGCTGTTCGCATGCGGCGAGGCTTTCAGAACGGGCACTCACAAGGCAATGATCCTTGAATACCTCAGGATCACGAGGCAGGAGGAGTGGAAGCCCGATTATTACGGTGCCACGAGAGCTGCCTCCAAACTGGGCTCGGCGTTAAACGCGTTGATCGCAGCTGCACTGGTGTTTATAACCGGAAGTTTCAGGTACATTTTCCTTGCTGCCGCCTTTCCATGTCTGATCAACATGATCAATCTGGCCTCGTACCCACCGGCACTCAATGGAACGGATGTAGAAAAAGGTTTTAAAAGGCCTGGTATTAAGGATACTTTGAAGCATTTCGTGTCAATATTCAGGAACCCTGATGCCCGCCTCAGTATAATGAACTCGGCTGTTTTTGACGGTTTCTTCAAGGTTCTCAAGGAATACCTTCAGCCGGTCCTTAAAGCCATGGCCATAGGGCTGCCGGTATTAACCGCGCTGAGCGCTGACAGAAGAACTGCAATCGTAATCGGTATTGTCTATTTTGTTCTTTTTCTTGCGGCAAGTACCGCATCAAGGTATTCCGGTGAATTCAGCAGGCGGATAAGGGGTGTTGTTCAGTCCATTAATGTAACCTGGATTATCGGCTTCAGCATGCTGATAATTGCAGGCGTTTGTCAGGACCTGTCAGTATACATTGTTACGATAGTGGCATACCTTGTTCTATTCACCCTTCAGAATCTCAGGAGACCCCTCTGTGTTACCTATATCAGCGATAAGGTTCCTCACAGGGTTATGGCTTCGGGGCTTTCCGTCGAATCGCTCATAAAAACGCTTGCTATGACGATTCTGGCACCGGCGTGCGGCTACGTAGCCGATCTGGCCGGTGTGGGAATAACCATAGCCTCAGCCGGGGTATTGATGGGACTTTTGTACGTACCTCTGAGACTTCGAAAAGCAGGACAGGAGTCAGCTTCCGCTCTCTGATCCCTCTTCCGGAATTTCATCAATTCTCCGCTTCATTACAAGAATGGTGCTGCCAAGGCATGCACCGAGTGTGGCCACTTTCCATCCCTCTTCCTGTTTTTCAGCAATGATATCGGAAATTTTACCCCTGAGGCTCCAGAATATCTGAATGATCTCATGTTCGTATTCATGACCGTCATTGGCCAGGATCAGCATATTCCCGCCGGAGACCTCTCCAAGTGCGACTACGTTCCATTTCTTCTTTTCGCTGTTCTCAATAGTCTTTTTCATGGATGCAGCGCTTTTCCATGAAGCAGGAATCATCATGTGTTTCAAGATTCATCCCCTTTCATCGGTTATCAGCTGGGAATCCAGATCTTATCGGCCAGGATTATTTCAGCACCCCTGGGAAGAACCATCTGCTCCTTTGTCTCACAGTAGAACACAAAACCCTTCCAGGAGAGCAGATACTTTGTTTTCCTCTTCTTGTAACCTGAAGGGGAGATAACAATCAAAGGATCGGTTGTTCTGAGAAGAATTTTCGCGAATTCACCTGATTCCAGCTTTATAATCGCGCCGGAAGCTTTAATAGCCCGGGCAGCAGCGTTTACAGCCGAAGTTGATGCTGTTGTTGCTAAACCCATAAGTACTGTAGCCAAAGCGGGATCAATCATTAAGCATATCTCCTCTCAGCTACATAAATAGTATCTTTAGTATGGATAAGCAATAGTGTCACAACTATCTGATATACAGATATACTACAGTGCTTATTCCATGATATGTGCAAAAGGAACGATCATAGGATGCCCCTTCGAAGGAAGTGACCAGTAGTAGTAGAGCTGGTCAATTGTTTCCCTGCCGGGAACCAGAGGATTGAGTTCATCAGGATCATTTCTCAGGTCATACAGTACAGGGGACACTTCCTGCGGGTTACCTATTACTACCATATTTTCTTGTCTTACAGCCGCCATATCCGGAGTTGCCCATATGAGATTGCTTGAGGTTATGTACCTTGTAGATCGGTTTGAATCGGTGCTGAGTAAATCCCATCCGTCGGCCCAGATGGGAATATCCATACCCGATATGCCCAGTATCGTGGGCAGAATGTCTATCTGAGCGGCAACCTCATCATTTACACCGACGGATATTCCTCGACCTGAGATAATAAGAGGTACGCTGAGTATTTCCTGATAGAGGGTATGTCCGTGGCCGAAGCCGTCATGATCCAGGAATTCCTCTCCATGATCGCCAACGATTATAAAAACGGTGTTCTCAAGTGTGCCCCTGTCTTTTAGCTCAGATAACAGGCGGCCGATCTGGCTGTCCGTATAGGCGAGTTCACCATCGTAAAGACCCACCAGGATCTCAAGCTGAGTTGAGTCCATTTCAACAAGGCCCTGGTTCAGGTTCAGTACATCGTTCCCGCGGCCCCAGAATATATTGAAAAACTGATCAGACTTGGGGTCGGAGTAAAGGGTGTCCCATGGGGGTGGCGGAGAGTAGGGCAGGTGCGGGTCGAAGAAGTGAATAGCAGTGAATAGAGGTTTCGTAGAATCCCGGTGCGCGTCGTACCATTCGAGGTAATCGTTAACCGTCTCTTCGGCGTTCCGAAGGCTTGCTTTGCCTGGAGAGCCCTGACAGTTGAAATGCTCAAAACCTTGATGGAAGCCGAAATCCTCATTCATGAAGACTACGTTGAAGAAGGCAACGGTCTGGTATCCCATACTTCGCTTTAGCATCAGGGGAATAGTGGGAAGGGCGGTATCAATGCCGTAGAAGGTATCATTGTAATAACCTGCTCCGTGGGCACGCTGGGAAAGACCTGTCATGATAGTCGCCATTGCGGGAAGAGTCCAGCTGCTCTGTCCCTGAACACGAGTCCACATGGTTCCGCTTGAAGCAAGGCTGTCCAGTACAGGAGTAGTCTCCCTGTAGTATCCGCTTATGGACAGATGATCAGCTCTACAAGTATCGATAAGAATAAGTACTATGTCAGGATATCTGCTTGAAAATGTATCTCCGCTGCCGCATCCTGACAGGATGAGTACCGGGATAATCAAAATGGACATAAGGACATTTATCAGTTTCTTCATTTTTTTCGCCTCTCCCGATTCTTTTCAAAAGCTCTTCTGGTCGTTTTAAGGGCGCAAAGATGGCCGCACATGGAACATACATCACTGTCGGATGGAAGGGCTTCATTCCTCTCTTTTCTCGCGGTGAGGGGATCCATTGCAAGCTTATACTGCGCCTCCCAGTCGAAACTATTTCTGGCTTCCGCCATAAGGTTGTCCGGTTCTATCGCTCCCTTTATTCCTCTTGCTATATCAGCAGCATGAGCTGCAATCCTTGCTGAGATCACACCTGTTTTTACATCGTCAACATTAGGAAGCCTCAAATGTTCCGCGGGAGTCACGTAACAGAGAAAATCCGCGCCGTACCATCCTGCCAGTGCGCCGCCTATCGCGGAGGTTATATGATCGTATCCAGGAGCGATATCCGTGACGATGGGACCGAGAACGTAAAAGGGCGCATTATTGCAGAGACTCTTCTGCATTCTGATATTCTCGGCAATCTTATCCAGTTGAACGTGTCCGGGACCTTCTATCATCACCTGGACTCCAGCATCATGGGAACGTTTCTGCAATTCACCAAGGGATATCAGTTCCTCGATCTGTGCCTGGTCAGAAGCGTCCGCAAGACATCCCGGTCTCAGGCCGTCACCAAGAGAGAAGGTGACATCGTACTCATGAAGGATATCAATAAGCCGGTCAAAATGCTCGTATAGTGGGTTTTCCTTCCCTCTCTTTTCCATCCATTCCGCCAGAAGAGAACCACCCCTTGAGACTATTCCAAGCTTTCTTCCCTGAGCCTTGAGAAGTTGAAGAGCTCTCTCTGTTACGCCGCAGTGAAGCGTCAGGTAATCTACGCCCATTCTGCAGTGATCCTCAACAGCTGCAAATATCTCCTCCTCCGAGACATCACTTACATCCTTTCCCTCTCTCATTGCCTTGCCGAAGACCTGGTAGATAGGGACGGTACCAATAGGCACAGGGCTTCTTTTCATTATTCTGCTAAGTATTGATTTCCATTGTGAACCCGTTGAAAGGTCCATTACCGTATGAGCCCCGTAAGCGACAGCGACTTTCAGTTTTTCAAGTTCGACTTCCGTGGATTCCAGATCCTCAGAGCTTCCAATATTCGCGTTGATCTTGATAGTCAAGCCTCTGCCTATGCCTATGGGATTGCTGATATCATGGGTATTGTTGGCAGGTATTACTATTGTACCGTTGGTCAGGCCTTCTATCAACCTGTTAACGTGAACTCCCTCAAGTTCAGCAGTCCTGCTGACGATTTCAAGGGCTTTCCCTTTTATTGCTGCTTCAATCATGGTTGTCATGCGTGTTCTTCCGTTCTCCCTCCGCTGGTGCTAACCAGATCAGGTTCATAGGGTTTGCTCTCAGCCTTGTTAACCCGGGTTATTAAGGCACCCCCTCTATAGAAACTCTACTATCTATTCTTAACAGTTTAATCTTAAAGTCAAGTGCGTATCATATAAATTTTCATTATTGTTCGGTTGGAGGTGAGAAATGACTGAGAACAGCAGAGATGAAGGTAAACTGGTATCGGTTCTTGAAGCCAGGGATGAACTGGAAGCTATCACCATACAGGCATTTCTTGAAAGCCAGGGAATCGATGCGGCAATAAGAAGCAGGCAGATACCAATGTACGATGGAATTGCCAGGGTCTGGAACCCAGTATGGGGTTACGTTATGGTAATGGAGGAAAACCACGATAGAGCCGAAGCACTCATCATGGAGTACATTGATTCGTGCAGCAGCAGTGAAGGAATTGAAGAAGAGGATTTTTCTGAAGGGAATATGGATATATGACGGTTCTACTGCTTATGAACAGCCTGCTTCTGAGTGTCAGTTCATGGTACGTTGTTCCTGCACCTCCCGACTCCGCTGTCTTCTCCGAAGCTCTTGTTGAGGAACCTGTAGAAGTTCTGGTTTTCATGGCCAGAAGCGGATGGAGCCCGGAGTGGCTTGACACCGGTGTGTTGTCCGTTTCCATACTGGAGCAATATCCTTCGGATGCAGCCGTGATTGCATGGGCAGCCTCACTCATGGATGTTCCCTTCAGGACAGAGATAACACCGGTGCTGATAGAGTATGGTGATGCTTACATCATACCGGACCTGGAATCGATCGTTGATGATCCTCAGCTCCTGAACGCGTTTCTCAGAAGAATCCATCATATCATAGCAGGTGGAGGAGAACCTGAAGAGCAGGAGAGAATTGTTGAAGTATTAAGCGGTTCCTGGAGTGATCTTCCAGGGGATACGAAGGCATTGTCCCTGGAAGTCCTTGGGAAACTTGGGATCGACATAACAGGTGATATCCATATCGATGAGCTGGAGGAATCCAACCTGAGGGCCGTTGCCAGGTATTGCAACGAGCTTGGCAGAGAGTATACATTCTCTGTTAACGCAAGTGAAACTCCCCTTGAAAGAGTTAACATAGCCGCCTGCAGTCCACAGGATGAAGCCACTGAGATGTTATCCGATCCGCTGTGGGCTGTACGATACAATGCAGTCAAATCGTGTGATCCTGCTCTGCTGGAACCGATTCTTGACGATTCTATTCCATATGTTGCCCTTGCTGCAGCGTTAGCGAGAAGGGATGCGGGATATCCCGACGGTACTGCAGCAATCAGGGAAATCGCAGCGATGGAGGGCCCTGTGGGACATAAGGCCGCAGAAGAGCTGAGTGCTGCCGATACCCTTCTTATGTATGAACTTATGACTTACCGGGAGCCGGGACGAAGGGTCGCCGCACAGACGGCCTGGCTCAGTGATTCACTGCCTGTGGATTCACTCATGGAAGTAATGTGGCTTTCCGACCCCTACTGGCTGGTTCCCATTTCCTGGGCATGGCACCTTGTTGATATTTCCGATTCCGTTCATGCAGAAACCGTTTTGCAGGATATCAGTTCCCGTCGCGAGAGCTACACTGACACTGCCATGATCGATGAGTACGCAGCCATACTGCAAAGCCGCCTTAAAGGCCCTCCGGAAGAGGAGAGTACTGAGGATTCCGGTTGGACCTTTTACCATCTTCCGTTCGATATCGAAACCGTAGTACCCGATACGGTAATAATCAGAACGGATGCCGGGGACCTCTGGATAGAATTATGGGGTGATACAGCTCCGGTTGCCTGCAGCGGTTTTCTGTACCTTGCTGAGAGCGGGTTTTACGATGGAATCAGGTTCCACAGAGTGATTCCGGGGTTCGTAGCCCAGGCAGGCTGCCCGGAGGGAGTGGGAACAGGTGGGCCGGGCTACAATCTTCCCAATGAAAGAAGCGTAATGCATTTCGGCAGGGGAGTACTGGGTATGGCGGACGCCGGGCTCAATACCGCAGGAAGCCAGTTCTTCTTGATGCTTGATGATCACGGAAGACTGGACGGAAGGTATACCGCCTTCGGCGAAGTTCAAAACACTGAATTACTTGATGAGATCACCGTTGGTACAACCATAAACGAAGTAGTGTTCTGCAGGATACTGGCAGATTAAACTTTCTTTTACTAATATTCAGGCTGAAATATTCCAGATCAGATACTCTCCGAAAGGTATGATATGACCCGAAAAATTAACAGAATCCTCGTCACAGGTGCACTTGGTCAGATAGGTTCCGAACTTACTGCTGAACTGCGGAAGCGATACGGCACGGACAACGTAGTCGCGTCGGATATCAGATCTGATGAAAGCAGTTCCGTGGCAATGGGAGGTCCATGGGTCACGCTTGATGTTACAGATGCTGAAGCCGTTGAAAAGACGATATTTGACAACAGGATAGACTCGATATTCCATATGGCGGCCATTCTCTCAGCTACTGGGGAGAAAAATCCCCAGCTCTGCTGGAGAGTCAACATGGATGGAACCTTGAACATCCTTGAAACAGCCAGGGAAAACAATCTGGTAAGAGTAATAATACCCAGCTCAATAGCTGCCTTTGGTCCTGAGACACCAAGGGAAAACACCCCCCAGGAGACGATACTGCGACCGAAAACCATTTATGGTGTGACCAAGGTTTCAGGGGAGCTGCTCTGCGATTACTACGTCAGAAGATTCAATCTTGATGTCAGGGGGTTGCGCTATCCAGGAATTATCTCCGCGGAAACCCTTCCCGGAGGGGGAACCACCGATTACGCCGTGGAGATCTACTACAAAGCTATTGAAGAGGGCAGGTACACCTGTTTCGTTAAGAAGGATACAATGCTGCCTATGATGTACATGCCGGACTGCATTAAAGCCACGCTGGATCTTGCAGAAGCCGATTTCAACGATCTTGTTCATTACAGTGATTTCAACGTTGGAGCGCTTTCGATAACCGCCGGAGATATAGCCGAAAGCATAAGGAAACATATACCTGATTTCGAGGTTGACTACGAACCGGATCACCGCCAGGTGATAGCCGATACATGGCCTATGGGAGTGGACGATTCCGCCGCCAGAGAGGAATGGGGTTGGGAACCTGACTGGGATCTTGACTCCATGACCGAGGACATGCTGGAGAAGCTCAGAGTAAAACTCTTATAAATGACCGTTAAAGCGGACGGGCAAGAACCACTACATCGCAGGTTTCTCGGTATTCACCCGTACCTTCAGCCCTGGCGCCGATGTATAGGATATACCTTCCTACCGGAAGCCTTCCGCCGTTCTCACCGGTTCCGTCCCAGGTAACGACTTTCGATGAGCCGCATATCTCCCTGTTCAGAAGCTGCAGAAGAAGCCTGCCCTGAACGTTGTAAATCTCCAGTGTAACTTCATTCTCCGGATGCT
>JAUVUL010000009.1 GCA_030600975.1 Candidatus Aegiribacteria sp. | reverse complement strand
TACATATGGTGCAGAGAGAACGATATCGATATAGCCGTAGTAATGGCTGGTGATGGCCAGATGGACCCGGATGACATGCCCGGATTGCTTGATCCCGTGGTGGAAGACCGTGTCGATTATACCAAGGGTAATCGTCTTATTACAGGAGAAGCCTGGAAGAAAATCCCGCGTGTTCGGTACCTCGGCAATTCCGCACTCACTCTGCTTACGAAAATAGCCTCCGGGTACTGGCATGTTACTGATTCCCAGACCGGATACACAGCTCTGAATCGTAAAGCGCTTCATATGCTGCCCCTTTGCGATATTTATCCCCGATACGGCATGCCGAACGATTTCCTCGTAACCTGCAATATCTACAACATGCGTGTGATGGACGTGCCTATCAAACCTGTTTACGATATCGGAGAAAAGAGCGGCATCAAAATAACGAAAGTCCTCTTTTCTTTACCTCTTCTTCTCATACGGCTGTTTTCCCGTCGGATGATACAGAAGTATATTATCCGTGATTTTCACCCGTTGATCTTTTTTTACACTTTAGGTTTTGTTCTTATACTGGTGGATATCCCTCTTATTATCCGACTTGTTGTTCAATGGATCTCCCAGGGCTTTGCGCCGCCAATGACCGCTCTGGCTATCCTTTTCTGCACCATCATGGCAATGCAGTCTATCCTCTTCGCCATGCTATTCGATATGGAAGCCAATCGTGAGCTGAAGGGAAACTAATGCGTCATCATGGTGAGATGTAATAATTATGCCGACCGCATCTAAAGAAAATCCTAAGCATTACTATCGTTGGGCTTTCCTGGAGTTCATTCGACGATTCGTTCAGATGCTCCTCTCTCCCCGAGTGTTCAGTATCCCGGGTATCAATGCACTGAAAGTGATGATTCTCCGTATGTTCTTTGAAATCGGTCGAAATACCACGATTGTACACGGAGTGTATTTTGAAAGCCACCATGCTATTAAAAAAACTCTTGTTATCGGTGATAATGTATCCATTCTGAAAAATGTTTTCATTGATTTCTCTGGTGGTGTTACAATAGGAAATGAAGTCACGATTTCACCTGAGGCCCTGATTTGTACGCATAATCATATTGCTCTGAGCCGCGAACTCAGGAGTAAGCAGAATATCCGATATACCTCACTGGAAATCGGCGCGGATTCCTGGATTGGTTCAAGGGCAATCATATTGCCAAACGTAAGAAAAATTGGCCAAGGTGCAATAATTGGAGCGGGAAGCGTCGTTACGCAAGACGTCGATGACTGGGAAATCGTTATTGGCAACCCGGCAAAGAAAATCTGGGAACGAGTGGAATTTGCAGAAAATACAGAATTGAGTATTCCCGGACGCTCGGAAAATCAATGATATGAATCTCGATTTCACTCTGGATAAATATAAAAAAATATGTCAGGCCGTTATTGATGCGGGATATGAGATCATGACCGTTAGGAAATATCTCCAAACCACAAACCCGATTTCAGATTATGCCATTCTGAGACACGATGTTGATAGAAATCCTGGTAATGCTCAAAAAATGGCTCGACTGGAAAATAGGTTAGGATTAGCATCTACGTACTATTTCAGGTACACAAGAAATGTCTTTAAATCGGACATTATAAAGAATATTGCTTCGATGGGGCACGAAATCGGATATCATTACGAAACACTATCAAAAACGAATGGAAATTTCGAAAAGGCAATTGAAGTTTTCAAGAACGAATTAGCGGAATTCAGAAAAATCTGTGAAGTTAACACGATCAGTATGCACGGAAAGCCATTTTCGAAATGGGATAACCGGGAACTCTGGAGTAAATACGATTTCACAGATCTTGACCTGATAGGTGAAGCTTATCTTTCAATTGACTACGATAAGGTGCAATACTTCTGTGATACTGGTCGTACATGGGATAGCAAGAAATACAATATTCGAGACCACGTTAAGCAGGATGATTCATTCGAAATAGATAAAACCGATGAACTGATTTCACTTCTATTTTCCAAGACAAAATCATCTGTGTGTATTTCATCTCATCCAAATCGTTGGGCTGACAGTAATGCAGAATGGTTTGGAAGCTATTTATCCGACTGGCTGATTAATCGTATTAAGTTGGGAATTTCTCTTTGCAAATGAATGAATATTGGCACTTGAATATCGAACCGGAAAAAAGATGAAAAAGCTAATTTTCATCTCGACTGGTAGATGTGGAACAACTAGAATCAGTGAGATACTTAAAGACAAACTCCCTAATCACAAGTATGCAGTTGTTCATCAAATGAAATTCTCAAGATTAGCAAATGTTCTGGGAAATATTATGTATTACTGGAATGATTCAAATAGGATGAAGAAATATCTATATACATGTATAATTTCTAAATATCAGGAAGGAAATCTTTTCATTTCAACTGATCCTTTGACATCCATGATAATCCCAAAAGAATTCATAGAATCCTCAGAGGTTTGTCTAGTTCATATTGTACGTGATCCTGATTCTTTTGCTCAATCTATGTATTCGTTCTCTCGATGTCGTCTAAAAAGTTTAATTGCCCATAATATCATACCATTATGGCAGCCGGGTATCTGGCCGTTTGAGAATATTGTTAACAACAATATACTGAACAAATACAGGGAAGTAGCAAATATTAAGAATGAATATTTCTTCGAACACTACTCTCGCAGTATGAATTATCATCAAGTTAATATGAGTGATCTGTTCTCAACAAATTTACTTCAAGAGATCGTTAACAAATGGTTTGGTGAATCTATTTCCGTTACAGCAAGTGATTAAAACACGAAATCAAACGAATCCGGATAGAAGTAATGTTTGATTACATGATAAATTTTATAAATAATTGAGCATTGACCTGAGTCTGAGATGCAATAAAGGAAAATATGTGTGTTGCTAAAACGAAAACCTTGTTCAAATACTTAATTTACATCTCTTTAGCTTTTCTGGCAGTAGCACTTTACAAAGCAGACTATCTCAAAGTTCCCACAATTGTCTCTTTCCCTGCTATGTCAGCCTCTTTTCTATTTCTATTTGCTGGTTTTATTACCGGTGCCGTTGCCTGGAAACATATTCTCAAGAAATCCGGTTATGCTGTTGATTGGAGTGAATGTCTTGCTGGAGTGGGTTTATCCATATTCAGTAAATATATTCCTGGTAAGGTATGGGTAATTGTGGGTAAAGCTGCTTATATAGCAAAGAATAAACAATATTCGCTCGGTAACTTATCAGCAATATCTTTGAATTCACAATTCATCACGCTCTGGGTCGGATTGTCTATTGGATCAATTGGTCTTTTACTTCTGGATGGACTGCATCTCCGCGGGTGGTTTATTCTACTCATATGGCTGGGACTTAGTGTTGTCATTTTCAGCAGAGTAGCACACGATATTTCAGAGAGATTGATTACTTCTGTACTAAAAAAAAATATGAAGATCCCGAGTCTTGACATAAAATCCACGCTTTCAATAATACCCTGGTTCGTTTTGTACTGGACACTTTTTTCAATTGGATTCTATCTGCTTATCGTGAGTCTTACAACAATTGATATTCCATTTAGCGTTGGGCTGGGATTTCCTCTGTCAGCCACTCTGGGCATAATGGCTATCATTTTCCCGGGCGGTCTTGGCGCGCGTGAAGGAGCGATAGTCAGCTATCTCACTTTAACAGGAATTCCCATTGCGGAGTCTGCAGCTATTGCGGTCGCTTCCAGGCTATGGTTCCTGGTCGGAGAAATTTTCATCTTTATTGTAGGTTGGATCGTACATAAGAAATCACAGAAGAAGCTTCAGCCCCAGACAGATCATTCACCGGATTGATAATAGAAACACTTATCAGATGGTCAGCTCTGCTTAGACAAATACATTTTAACACAAAACCTAGCAATGTTCTTAATCCTGTCATATATATGGATAGCTATAAGATTTGCAAATTTGAGCAAATGAAACACAGGAATTTGAAGAAATGATTTGTTTATCGGTTGTGTTAACATTCCAATTGATGTTTCCGGTACTCGAAGAACAGCTGCACGACTTTACAGCTATCAATAGTATTTCTGGACTGGACATAGTCAGTCTGTATATTTGGGAATCAGGTAATACAGATAAAGATGATAACAGGATACCAGCAACTCTCCCGCCAGATTCGTCTATTACTTTTTCTCTACCGTCGGGCAAATGCAATATCCTCGCGTTCGATGAATTGGGAAACTCCTATGGTATCGCGGGATTCTATAAAAAAAGCGCACCCGATACGATTACGGTTGACCTGGAGTACATTACATTCGGAAGACCGAATGTTGATTATGGGCATCACCTGCTGAACCTGTCTAATTCACTTAACGGATTTGCGCTGGATACATTCATACTCTCTTCAATTCGGCTTGATGAGAATATCATAATAGATGACTTTAGAGTATTCCCGGGGAACAGCATTATGATCTGGCTTGATAAAGGCATCTATTCGGTTAAAGCTGTAGATCAGATCGATAGACTGTACACTGTGGATAGTATCATCGTCCCCGATGACAGCTGTATGGTGTCCATAGTTAGCAGCATGATTGTCGATCCTGTACCACCAGTTGGCATAACAGGAAATGGCAGCGGATCGCTCTTTATAGAAAACTGTCTGCCAATGGCTGTGATCACAGAACTGCAGATAATACCTCAGAATGGTTCGGATGGTATTTACCTTTCGAGCATCGCCCTTCAACCCGGGGCACACATAGTTGCGAATCTGAATCCGGGATACTATTCGGTGCTGGCAACAGATGAATCTGGCGCTGAATACTACGTTTCCATTGAGCAGCAGGATACTGGAAGTCTAAGACTGCCGATAGTAAATGAATATCTGCAGTATGATTTCAGCTTTCCAGATACCAGTCAGGAGCAATGAATGGGTAATACGGCTATGACTGACTGGCTCTGCATCAACTCGCTTGCCTGGTCGCTTCTCCGCACCGCAATGATATGGCTTGCCTTTTATGGCACAGGTTCACTGACGAAGCGAATCAGAATAGTGAAAAAGTACTTCAGATTGATGCCTTCAGTCATCCCTGGAATGCTTTTTTATATGGGAATAATAGTGCTGCTGTCGCTGTTTCATATACTTACCAGAAGAATCATGCCCGTCTTTATAATACTCGGTGCATTGACCGGGCTGGTGGTGGTGTACTCACGACTGAAAAAGTACTTTTCCGGTTTCAGTTTTCATATGAGACATCCCCTTATTATCCTCCCTTTCCTGCTGGCAGGATACATTCTGCTTACAAACCTGATGCTGGCTGGACGCCCGGAAATGGACTTCAACGATACGCAGGTTACCTATCTGGTTCAACCTGACAGATGGTTGAATGATGGTCAGATGAGCTTTCTTGATGAAACGAAGTTCTCCGCCTATCCAATGACTTCGGAAATGCTGTTACTGTTGCCTTCTTCGCTTGCAGATGACAGAGTGGATCAGCTTATTCTCGGACAATTATTCGAACTGAGCATGACAATCGGATTGATATTGCTTTCCTTAGTTATACTTGGATTCGGATGGAAATGGTATCCAGCCGCAATAATCAGCATTGCCGGATGCTCCACGATTCTTCTCTGGTGCCACTTTGCCAAACCCGATGCTACTGCTCTCTTCTTCGTCACAATTGCGCTGACCATTTTACTTAAACAGATGGTAGATAAGGAGTACAGCTCCGATCAGTCAGCATTCGTAGTTATGGGTCTTGCGCTTACATCGAAATTTACAGTATACATTACACTTGTTCCTTTTATTATAATGTTTATGTATATTATTATCCGTAATAAACCCAATAAATATCATATTATATCAAGTATTGTTTTACTGATAATACTGCCCTTGATATTTGTTGTACGAACATTTATTCATACTGGTACTCTATTCTACCCGCATGCTCCGTTTAAATTCCTGATAAAGCCTGAATGGCTTATGCCTGAAGTGAATCTTACTTACGATGTTTTCAACGATAGAAGTTCAGATTTTTTCCCGAGTGTAGGATTCATTCAGAATGTCTGGCATTACTTCGGAACATGGAACTCTTCTCTATTCCTTCTGCTTGGTGGATACATTCTCACTATTAAGAGAAGATATCTGACAGGAAGAACTATTATCCTCGCGGGTTTTGGGATTTATGCGACTATTGCCTTGATTCTGTTCTATCCTGCATGGTGGGGCGCGAAATACGGAATAATGCTGATTCCATTTGCCGCTCTGTTTGGTCTTCATATGTTCAGACACTTGAAATACGGTCTGCTTTATGCAACTATTCTAACCGTAACAATCTATTTCATATACGATACTTCTCTTTCTCCAACGGAGCATTATGGATTGGAATTCAGAAACAGACTTATCGCATCCTATGCAAGCAGCGACTGGAAGCCATCCAGTATTCAGATAGTCCAGAAACAATCCGAATTGAAAGCAACACTCTGGATGAATTCTCATCTTCCGAGCAATTCAACTGTCCTTTCATTCTATGTAACAAAGCGTTATTTCTCCAATCACAGGTGGATCATTGCATGGCGATATCCTGTTGCTGCTCAGTTATATCTGGACAACAGCATTGATGATGAAATACAAATTCTCAAGGAGTTGGATATAGATTACATCATCCTCACAGAGGGTAACCCCGCGCCATTTGATGATGAGAACTCGGTTGAGCTCTTTCTAAGAATTGGCCGGGGAGACGTACTTGAACCTGTTGCAAATATCGATGGGCACACAATCTACAGGTTTTGTCCTTCAAACCTGTAATAATTCCAAAATATACTTATAAAAAGAGCGGCGAGCTTTTCAACCCGCCGCTGATAAAATCTGAAATATCAGACTTTTACTGCCAGGAAACTATACCATCTTCGATGCTACCGTGAGTAAGGGGAGCGACAATACCACATGGAATAACGTAAGTTGTTTGGTTGGCTACTGTTGTTGCATATCCCAGATCAGAGGTAGGACACGTGATAAGATTTGCGTTCTCCATCACACCACCCGCACCACTAAGACTGCCAATACCACCATATCTGTTCTCTGCACCGTAGTACATGGCTTCAGCGGATCCGAGGGATCTGAGATTGCTTCGGCAGGCAACCTGCTCCGCCTGGTCCTTTACGCTTGAGAACTTCGGTATCGCTATGGCAGCAAGGATACCGATGATGACCACAACGATCATCAACTCGATCAGCGTGAAACCTTTTTTCATTTTGATTCCTTTCGATAGGGTTAATATAAATACATTCTGTCTTTTCATCCGTACTATATACTGAAGCAATATGTTTGCCAAGTCAGAATATCCGGTGTTTATTCCGCCAAGAAAGCATATTATAGCTTTCCGAAGCGATAAAGTGGTGTATTAAATTATGGGCATCTATTGCAAATTGCATGACAGGACGTCCATTATGCACTCCCAGAATCAGAAATCGGCAAAAATTGGACGGTTCGGATTATCTTGAATTGTGGCGTTTATGAGACGGTCGGCCAATTCCTCGCGGGACATGCTGAAATCACCAACATCTGATACACTTCTGGAGAGATCCACATCAGGGTTGTACCATACCGCCATGCTCTCAAACCATCCGGAGAAATTCCCGGCTGATAGAAGAACTATATCTGGTCTTCTGTCCTCCACATATTTCAGTACCCATCCGCCATAGAGGCGATCATTACTCCTGAGGAAAAATACAGATTCGTACGGTGCATGAGCGAAGTATTCCTTTATTTCATTTTCCTGATCGGGCAGCGGGTCCCATAGAAGAACTCCCGCCGCAAGAACTGCTCCAGCAATTACCAAGCCTTGGATGCGTCTCCAATTGCATATGACGTTCATGCCTGCGGCTGCAAGCACCAGGATTACGAACAGGGAAAGGATTCCAGTCTGGGTTGTTCCCGATGCCATCGGGTTTACATAGGCCACAAAGAGCAGATCGAGAACAACCAGTATTTCCAGTCTGATCAGTAACTTTCGCTCCGTTCGGAAAAGCCGTATTGAACCAATGATTGCCGGCAGTTGAAGAACGGGCCATGCAATTCTCCAGAGGACTCCGAGATGCCTCATCAGGACATCAACTGAAATACCCCACATCCTTGCGCCGTAAACTTCCCTGTATCCACCCGCCGTTACCTGTCTCAAGAAATTTCCTACTACTCCCGTGCTGCCCCAGTCTACGACTGCTCCCGAAGCTGAATAAACGGGAAGCGCAAGGTAAACGCTTAGTCCAAGCAGGAGACCACAGAAGAATTGCAATATTGAGGAGTGCTTGAATCTAAAAAGAACGAGCAGGAAGATTCCCTGAGGGTGCACTGCCAGGGCAAGCCCAAGAAGGAATCCTGCTTCAAGGTTAAAAGGCTGCTTTCTGAAGTATGCAACTGCGTAAATCAGGAAAAGAAAGCCGTAAGCATCCCAGATAAGGAGTCTTCCGGCAACAGGAGGCAGCAGCAGAATCCCCGCCAGAAAAAACAGCGAGGAAACTGAATTCTTCTTTTTTATAAGGATCAGAGCTGATGCTGCTGTTAATGCAAACAGTACTCTCAAACCCTCGGAGCCGAAGATTATCCATGACAGTCTTGATGAAAGGCTTAGAAGGGGAAGTCCCGGTGGATGATTGATACCTCCAAGCCGGGCTACAGTAAGAAACTCACCCCCGTCTTCAACGGGGATACCCCTCTGACCGGTTAGAAAAGCAATGATGAACAGTATGGATACTGGTATTAGTAAACGCATACTCCAAAGGTTGCGCGTCATGAATCATCCTTTTCCTTTGCGTATTTTTCCAGCTTTCGATAAAGGGTGCTTTCATTGATACCAAGGATTTTAGCGGCAAGGCGTTTCTGTCCCCTCGCCTGGTGTTCAAGCACGTACAAGGTATAAGCCTTCTCTATCTCATTCAGCGTGGGATTCTTCCTGGAAGGCTGTTCAGCCATAATCCCTGAATCCGCAGATAATTGTTCCGCTTCACCGGGGTACCTGATGAAGTCCGGTATGTCGTTCAATCCTATTTCCTCGTCCCGTGTCATCACACAGATACGTTCAACCAAGTTTTCCAGTTCACGTACATTTCCAGGCCAATCGTAATCAGACAGTATCTTTCTTGCTTCAGAGGTAATCGTTTTGAGCTGTTCGCCTGTTTCAGTGGAATAGTCTTCGAGGAATTTATCCAGAAGTGATGGAATATCAGATCTTCTTTCCCTTAGGGCTGGAACATGCAGGGGGATCACATTAAGCCTGTAATAGAGGTCCGCTCTGAAAGCATCGGTCTTTACCATTTCACCAAGATCCACATTAGTGGCCGCGATTATCCTGGCCTCAATGGGAACATGTCTGGTCCCTCCCACAGGGAGCACCTGACGTTCCTGAAGTGCTCTGAGCAGCTTAACCTGAAGTTCCCTGTCAAGCTCACCTATTTCATCCAGAAAGAACGTCCCTCCCTTTGCAGTTACAAGGAGCCCCTCCTTGTCCTTGTAAGCGCCTGTGAATGATCCCTTCATATGACCGAAAAGTTCACTTTCAAGAAGACTGCGGGAAAAACTTCCACAGCTAACCCCCATGAAGGGCTTGTCAGATCTGGAACCTATGCTGTGAATAGCCCTTGCGATGAGTTCCTTGCCTGTACCGCTTTCACCTGTTATCAGTACGGTGCTGTCCTTGTCCGCAACCATCCTTACTTTCTCAAGCAGTTCAACAATAGGTCTGGATTTCCCGATTATCCCCACGACAGAGTATTTTGACCGGATCTTTTTCCTGAGTTCCTGATTCTCCCTCTTAAGCTCCCTTTCGCCTAGGGCTTTCTCTATCGCGATCAGAAGCTGATCAACTTCAAAGGGTTTTACAAGATAATCCGTGGCTCCTTTCCGCATTGCCTTGACTGCAGAGTCCACGCTTGAGAAGGCTGTCATTATTATACCGATAAGACCGGGGGATCTTTCCCGGAGCTGCGTCAGAACATCAAAGCCGCTTATTCCCGGCATTTTCACATCTACTACAAGTATGTCCGGCATGGATTCTAGACCGGCTTCAACAGCCTGTCCTCCTGTCGAATAGCACGACACATCGTATCCATGCTCTTCCAGAAGTATGGATAGCCATTCCAGCATGGGCTTCTCATCATCAACGATCATTACAGAAAGAGGTTCCGGCATGTTAATCTCCTTCAGCTTCGGCTGTAACGGCATCAGGCGGCGCTATCGGTATGCTTACTTTGACGATTGTACCTTTTCCCAGTTCTGATTCGATATCAATTCGCCCCCTGTGATCACGTGCCACTTTCCTGGCTACAAACAACCCGAGACCTGTTCCCTCCTTCTTGGTGGTGAAGAACGGATCAAATATCTGGATCATGATTTCATCATATATTCCAGGTCCGTTATCCTGTACGCTGAGTTCAACCATACCATCCATGGACGATTTCACAAGGGAAACAGTGATTTTCCCACCAGATGAGTTTTCAAGAACCTCAACGCTGTTACGCATGATGTTCGTAAGCAGCTGCACCAACCTGGCCTGGTTGCCGAATACTATGAAATCGCCCTCAATGTTGGATTCTATCTCGATCAGCCCACCGAAACCCTGTCTGGCCACATCAATTGCTTCAATTACAACAGCTTCAAGAGATACAGAGTTTGTATAGGAAACGGTACTCTCGCGGGATAGCTCAAGATAACCCTCTATTATCTCCGATATCCTCTTTGCCTGATGGCTTATCAGTTCAGTCATTCTGTCCGATTTTTTCCAGTCCAACGTTCCCATCTGAAGAATATGAGCGGCACCGCTCATGGATGCCAGAGGATTTCTGATTTCATGAGCCATGGTACTTGAGAGTCTGCCGATTGCCGCCAGCTTTTCCTGCTCCTGAAGCTGCCTTTTCAGCTCGAATGTCTCGGTAATGTCCGTCATGGCCACAAGGGCTCCCGCCGAGTTACCTTCTTGATCAAGAAATGTACCCATTCTGCATTCCAGAATAGCTTTATCCATACTTAACTCAATAACCGGAGGCATACCGTCTGACAACTGAAATTCCTTCAGCATTGTATATATGTCCGTGTTGTATACCTGTTCACGCCATTTATCACCCAGTAAGAGAATTTCACGTCCGGACTGGTTGATACTTACAGGATTTCCCGAATTGTCTATGACCAGTATCCCGTCTGAAAGGCTTTCAAGTATTTCGCGGGACATGGTCCTGGCTTCCCTCAACTGTCTGAGAATTCCATCAGCCCTTCCCTTTTCAAGCAGCAGATGCTGTGAAAGGTATCCTGAAACAAGTCCGGTAATTGTGAGAAATCCAGCGTATATCATCACGAAAAGAAGAGCGTACTGAAAAGAAATATCCGAGGGGACAGTATTCATCAAATTTACAAAATCGCTCCCTGTGGGTATAACATCAACTAGTCCGGAAATAGTAACGAATGCCAGAGAGGCTATCATGAGAGAATCCAGTATGGCTGTTGTTACACCACCACGTATACCAAGGTATACACCTGCTGTAAAAGTATGAATCAAAAAGAATGCAGTGAAAGGTCCGTCGAAACCGCCTGCCATTCGAATAAGGATCGAGGCCAGGATCGAATCCAGAATGAATACGACCCACAGCTGCCATTCCTTCTCTTTCAGACTTCTTCTTAAAAGGAAATCCAGGAATACAGTAAGAATAACCACTCCAGCTACGATGGAATAGACTCTTCCAACACTTGACCAGCCAATGAACAGGATACCGAAAAACACGAAAAGACCGAATACAATGAGGCGCCCCACCTGAAGCCAGGTGCGGCGCTTCATCTTAAGTATATCCTTATACATACTCCAGTAGTTATTCGGAGCAGCAGGGATGATTCACTGCCGCTGTTATTCCGATTCCCGGCGTCATGTCATATGATGCTTGACATGATACTAGGCTCCTACAGTACCGATAAGGTCGAAGATCGGAAGGTACATGGCAATAACTATACCGCCGACTATCGCCCCCAGAACAACGATCATGATCGTTGTTCTGGGGGCGATAGTCGGCGGTATAGTTATTGCCATGTACCTTCCGATCTTCGACCTTATC
>JAUVUL010000256.1 GCA_030600975.1 Candidatus Aegiribacteria sp. | reverse complement strand
TTATCGGCCGCGTTCTGAACCCCCTTGAATAATGGCTATCGACACTGTTGCTCTTCCCGATCAACCAGGAGGTTATACAAGATGAAACTCGTTCTCGGCATCTGTGTTTTTTCTGCATTGAGCATCACTCTGGCGGACGTGATTGTAGGCGGTACTATGGGTTACAGCTTGCACGCCGACAGATCAACCGAGATAGATGCTGTTAGCGGGGCAACCGAAAGTGGAAGTACCAACAGCTATATGGAGCATGGCGGTGCCCTGGGAATCTTCCTCGAGCTTCCCCTTTTCTCCTTAACTCAAGGATACATCGCCCTGAGACCTTCCTTTGACATCACCATTCCAGGCGCATTCCTGCATGGAGGAGGCACGATTCTGTACAGGAGCACTTCCAGCGAGTCATCGTTCCGGGGAGGGCTTGGTCTGCAATGGATTTCCGATGAAAGGGAGGATGAAAAACTCGATTACCTGTCCGGGACCATTTCGGCAGGTTTCGATTTTGGTGAGCTTCACGGAATGCGGCTGGGGGCGGAACTCGACGCAGCCGTAGCCTGCTTCAGGGGGAATGAAGTTACAGTGGAGGATCAGACCTTCGATCAGAGGATCAATTTTCTGCAGTTGAAACTGGTGATCTCAGAAATACTATAAACGTTGTCAGGCTTCTTCCCTGATTCCACTGGAAACTCTGTCCGGCATGTTCATTTCACCAGCAGTACAGATCGATAGGATATCCATGATGTAAGCCGCGTTATTCGCGGTGTATGAAAGCCTTCCAGAATCCGATTCACAGTCATAGATTCTAGGACAGTGGTGATATGTAATAGTTATAATATTCCCGATGTTCCAGCTATTATTAGTCAAGTCTTCTATTCTTAAATGTTCAAATGTCGGGTCTATTCCCCATATTCCTGGAGGTTAAGAATGATTATGGTAGCGTTTGCTCTCTGGAGCACAGCATTCGGAAACGGCGATTTAATACCGGTTCTCTATACAGTTGATGGAGAGGATATATCTCCACCCCTTGAATGGAGATGTGATTTCGATGTTGAAACATTCGCTCTGATATGCGAGGATCCTGACGCACCTGTCGGCAACTGGATTCACTGGGTCGTATACAATATACCTGGGGATCAGAGAAAGCTTGAAGAGGGATTTCCAGCAGATTCTCAGTTTGTCAATGGAATTGTTCAGGGAAATAACAGCTGGGGAGAAATCGGCTACAGAGGCCCTGCCCCTCCATCTGGAAAGCACAGATACATTTTCACACTATATGCCCTGGAAGGACATCTTCACCTTGCGCCGGGAGCGACCGCGGAAGAGCTTAGAGAGGCCATGGAAGGCAACATTGTTCAGCAGGTCGAATTCATGGGGGAATACTCGCGGGAGTCTAACCACTGACATTCCCGGTGATATCTTGCGAAACATGATTCACAGTATGATTCGCAGAGTAAGACCGTGTTTCTCCGAACAGTCAGGAACAGGATAAGGGTTTGGGATCGAGCTTCCCAATTGAACCTCCTTTCATGTATTTTAGACTTATACAATAGGGAGGTTCGCATGCATATTCTAGTTTATGCTCTATTGATCTTTACTCAGTCAGTCACATTTGGTTCACCCATCACGAGGGACGTTCCGATTGCAGCCACGCTGCTTCCAGATGGATCCTGCGGAATATTGGTGCAGTCCCATGTTCCTGAGTGTCCCCTCACATTTCAAATAGTGATTCTTGCCCCCGGTGATGATCCGGTCATAATACCTCTTGAGATGTATATCGATGACCCTGTATGGCCTCGAGGCTCCGGCTGGACATCGGACGGAATGCTTTCTCTGATCGTATCGTCATACAGCACCGGGCAGGAATTTTCATATATAGTGACATTAACTTCTGAGGGGATTCTCATCGATAGTATACGGGTTCCCGGTTCCGGACAATCTCTCTCAGTCACCAAGGGAAAGTCGTATAACATTAGTTCACTGCTTCCTCTTTATGACGGCTCCGGCTACTGGATGAGCGTAGATCTGGTCAATACTGAATCCTGGGAAGTGCTCTCAAAAACCCTTTTCAGACTGGGGGTACAGGGAGATACTCTCTGGTCAGGTAACATCTCCTGTCCGGGATACTGGATGAATCCTGATGTCATCAGATCCATGCCGGATGGCGGCTGTGCTGTAGGTTCGGATGAAGATGGTTTCAATGACCTCCTTTTTCTCAGCAGACTCTCTTCGTCTGGAGAACTTCTCTGGGCAGTGGAGATTGGAACCGGTGGTGAGATGACTCATATGGTGGAGGATATAATTCCTGCCGATGATGGAGGAACACTTGTTCTTGCGTCGACAGATCGATTCCGGATGCAGGACAACTGCCTCATCTGCCTTATAGACAGTGAGGGTGAAATCGTCAATGAAGTATTCGAGGCAGGACTCGGTCATGCAGTCTGCACGTGCGGAATTCCGATCGAGGGGGGATTTCTTCTCGCCGGATGGACCGGTCCAGTTATTGATGACTGGGCGAAGCCTGTGGAAGAGGAAATCCTTCTACTCCGTCTCGATGAATACGGCACCCCGATAGCAATGGATGTAATCCCACTCGATGATAACCGTGAGCCACTGTTTCTTCTGGAGACACGAGCTGGATATCTAATCATCGGTACTTGCTGGGAAGATATCTATACTTATTCTGATGTTTTCACCATGTTGATCGCAAGGGATGAAATCCCTTCAGACAGCAGGAGATGAATGCGGCAACAGATAAATTCTACTCCGCTCCGGTGCAGGGAATAGGAGTCTGATGCTTTCACCGAGGTAGGATGAGCTTTCAGCAATCCGGCTTCCGGGAACTCCCGGGAACCATGGGTTTCTGGACATCCTGGTTTCATAGGAGCAGCGTGCCCTGATACTGAGTCTCAAGTACAAATATGCCGGAATCGATGTTTGACTGCTAATGTTTCAGGAAGTATGATTATTTTAAGGAACAGATATTGAGCAATTGGGGGAAGGAAAGCCAGCCTGGGAGCAAATTGGAGCATGCCGGAGAATCGGCTTTCCTATTGTTTAACACTTTTTGGAGGTGTTTTTTCATGTTGAAGAAAATAGTTTTAACGGTTTTTATTCTTGTTACATTCTCGAGCATTGCAATTGCTGACCAGGATACGCTCTACCCGTCTGATGACGCCGATATATGGCAATATGTACCCGATACTAATAGAGGCACTGAACTAGGTTTCCAGGTCGGTTGTGGTGGCTCCGGGTATTATAGGAATTCTCTTATCAAATTCGACCTGTCCGCCTATTCCGGGGCGACTGTTAACAGCGCTACTATACGTTTATGGGTTTTTGGTTCGTTTGGTGATTTTCCGACGGATAACATCTATATTACCCGGAATAACGCTGATTGGGACGAGCTGATTGTAACCTGGAATAACAGACCTGGTTTTTCTGTGAAGACCCTAATAACCGCACCATCAACCTATGACTGGTGGGAAATTGATGTAACGGATTGGGTTCAGGATTTTGTGGATGGGACCGAGCCTAACTACGGCTTTCAAATATTACAGAATGATACAGACTATGCAATATTTAATATGGGAACGAAGGAAGGTACGATAGATCCGGAGTTGGTGTTGGATTATACACCAGCTGCCCTGCAGGCCACAACTTTCGGCAGGATAAAATCTCTATTTGATTAGTATTGAAACAATCTCAATCGAGTGCTAGATGAAAGTCACAGAAAACTCGGGACTTGATCCACACCGATCGGGGGCAGGGCTTCTGAAATTATCTTCCTTGATACTCTGAGCACCAATACTAGGGAATAGTAGTCTGATGCTTTGGCGACCTGACTCTTGCTAAGATATTCCCTGAAGCGGGGGTTTCGACAATATTAGGTTCACGGATGCGAAGGTAGTTCCTTCACTATCCGCCAGGGATTAAATCAAACATTTTCTGATGAAGGAGGAGATATGCTTCTGGCGCTCATTTTAGTACCTGCGGTCCTTTTGAATCCGATCGAAGATATCTTCCAGGGATTAAATCAAACATTTTCTGATGAAGGAGGAGATATGCTTCTGGCGCTCATTTTAGTACCTGCGGTCCTTTTGAATCCGATCGAAGATCCGTATGCTTTTCTGGATCTGGATTACGACTCT
>JAUVUL010000151.1 GCA_030600975.1 Candidatus Aegiribacteria sp. | reverse complement strand
GATCACAAGAGCTGAATCGAGGGCCTCGGGATCATGCTCGAAAGTCGAATTGACCGCAAAAAATCTTGAATTACCATGAGCGAGATTCGTGATCTGAGAAGTTCTTCTGCGAGGTTCAACGTGTACATTCTCGAGAATAAGGGTTGCGTCATCCCACGAGCTGCAGAAAGTTCTGCATGTTCCGTTTCTGAAAGTAAAACTCCCGCTTCCGATTGCGGTCGCAGAACTCGGAAAACCGTCCGCGATGCATCCATTTGCCGTAATTCGCGATCGATCCATTGCGATGCTTTCTCCGTACCTGCAGGAATCAAGGTAAAGAACCGCTTCACCATAGGTGTACGGCAGCCAGAGATGCAGGTATACGTTTTCTAAAATGCACTGCCTGTCATCAAATGGAAAGCTCAATCGGTTATACACGGTATAGTCGGTGATATTCTCCACAGTATCACTTTCCAGTATCCTGAAGACCAGGCTCAGGATATTCGTGTCATGAACCAGAATTGAGCTGCCCGGCCGGCTTTCCAGCCCCCATGCGACTGTTCCGCAGGAATCGAACACAACGGAGTACTCGATGCCGTTTACTCCCGGGAGATCAGAACTGAACTCGAAGTTATCGACGAAATGGAAATCCGGAAAGCGCAGGTCAACGCTTTCACCGCTACCCACTCCCAGCCAGGGGAGAATTGTATCACAACGCACAAATACAATCTCGCATGAATCCCTTATAGTGAGGTCTCCGACAATGTTCGCGTCCTCGATCAGAAGACGCGATCCGTCGAATACCTCGTGGAAATTCCAGTGAGGAAATACTGTCTGTCTTGCCACGTATTCACTATTATCGAAATGCCGTATCCTGTATACCGTGTTCGCGAAGACCGTGGAACCCTCGGACAGGAAGCTCGAGCTGTCATGCAGAAGATGAAGGTACTGAGAGTTGAAACGCTGGGGTACATGGAGGTATGCTCCGTTTCTCAGAATCACCTTCCCGTTGTCTTTCTGGTAGAGGTGTCCGTAGAGAGTCAGTTCCGCTCCATCCACGATGATAACTCCGTTTCCCGTAACGAAGAGATTCCCTTCATGAACGAAGTCCTCCACGATAAGGAGCGTATCCGATACCGGGCCGACGACCGATGCGTTTTCAAACACGGAGGAATCACTCGAAAACCCATCCGAACCTGAAATACCGCTCAGCAGGATAATGAAAATCACCAATGTGGTGAATGATGATCTGATTCGAATGCAATCTTTCATTCTAGCCTCAACTTTCAGGACAGAAATCATCTGCCGGAAGCATAAGGGAGCCTTTGATCGTGTGCGCCGGGATCACTTCATACGTTTGATCGCGTATATGAATGAAAGTTTACCAGGATGTAACATTCTGTAACAGATCACTATTCAGTGTCCTGTCAAGCACCGGCTGGATTCTGTTATCTCCGCTCTACGGTGCAGGAAATAAACTCGTACCATTCGTTCTGCCACAAGCTCATGAGTTCATCTTTCTCAAAATCGGTCATAGCGGCATCTTCTATTGAGTTCATGATCAATCTCTTCACATCGGAAAGAGACAGATCCCAGGCAAGAACGGCAACTGTAAAGTCGAAAGTCACGCCGGTATAGCCGAACATTGAAGGATCGTCAGGGTTAATGGAAATCCTTACTCCGTTGCGCATAAGAGGAACGGCGGGATGATTCCTCAGGTCGGGTACGAAACCAAGGATCTGGTTGCTTACCGGGCATATTTCCAGCGGAATTCCTTCCTCGGCATACATTTCAGCAAGTTCAGGCAGCTTTGCAAGCTCAATACCGTGGCCTACTCGTTCGACGCCGAGAAGATAGGCATCGATTACATTGTTGTTCACATTCCCCGGATATGGCCCCAATAATGAAATTGGGGAATCGGGCACACCGGATGGGAAACTGCTTTCACCATCATGCAGGAACAGAGGAAGTTCGAATCCATACTCAGCCATACTGTACTCACGGGCCTCTTCCATCATAGGTGCCATGTAAAACGCTGTAGCGCCCTTATCTTCTTCGGAATAAACATCGGCTCCAACAACAATACCAGGGTACTGTGCCATGAGGTCGGCTGCCGCTTTCATACTGCCTGTTATTCGTTCACGGAAATTTTCAATCGTTTCACCGGGAAAAAGGTATCGGGAATCACAGTAGATGATTCTTATGCTGATATCGATTCCCTCTTTTGCAAGGCTGTCAACCACGCCCAGATAAAACTCAACACTTGCAGCAGAAGGTGAGTGGGCACGAAGTTCTATATGCTGTACATTGTCTGTAAGTGCATAAACATACAAAGCCTGGTAAATATAGTTGTAAGCTACAGCAGGATCAGCAAAAAGACCCCCTACCCTTCCAAACATCTGTTCAAATTCAGCCCAGACATCGGGAAGGTACTCATCACCTTCATCAATGATGATGTAGTTAATCAGGCTGTCACGCATTGCGCTTTCATCGAAAGCTGAATCAAGCATTTGGGAAACCTGCAACCAGTCACCTTGCGGAATTGAATTCATGAACAATTCAAACGATCCGTTTGAAGGGTTGAAGTAACAGTCATCACGCACTGATACAAGATCGAAAAGCGCATAATAATCGCCCATTGCGCTGGGGTGTACATGAAGAACAGCACCTTTGGGCATACTCAGGAGAAGTTCGTATAGTCCGGTATTCTCATATTCTTTCTTTACACATGGAAAGAACTGGCTGGCCCACGGGTTCCAGGGCTCCTGCTGCGCAGCAGCCTCATCCTTGAGTTCTTCGAATATAGAATCAGCGATCATTTCTTCAGCAGTCAGTTCCATATGAGTAACTGTCTGGTCGAGGATCTCAGTTCTGGCTTCACCATAACCCATCGCCAGAACAATTGCAAATAATGCATTCATACTATTTACCTCTTTGGGAAATCAGCAGTTATTATTCCAAGCACGGGCCCGCCGGTGTGACCCGTGCTGAGAAATTCAAGATGATCTAGGGTAGCAGCAGCATGTTCGTCACGCTGTTTACCGAACCTATCTTACACCGCGCGAAGTAGATTCCCGGAGATGCAGGATTGCCATCTTCCAGACAACCGTTCCAGATCATTGTTGTCTCACCCTCGATGCTTGACTCGGCATTGAGCCGGCGAACGAGGCGGCCATTGATGTCGAAGATGTCAACAGTCGGGGCTCCAGAAATCCCGTTCCAGTTAAGCTGCAGGGTTACAGCCGAAGTGAAGGGATTCGGGCTTGCCTGAAGCTGAAGCGTGTGAGGCCCGGATGCTTCCAACTCTATTCCCTGGCTGTCACCGGCACTGAAAATGTAGTTGTGTCCTCCAGCGCTGGATACACTGGCAACAACGAGAATAACCTGGTCATCAGGATCGGTGAGCCCTGTAACTTCCAGCGTGCCGGTCTGCGTGCTTTCTTCCAGTGTCATGCGCAGGACTTCGGTCGTACCATCTCCGTAGAGCGCAAGGCCCCAGACGGCAAAGCTGTTATAGTCGTTACCATCGAAGGAGAGTTGAAGGTTTTCAAAGCCTATTATATTTTGAAAGCGGTAGTAGTCTGTCGCCCAGTGGTTGACCGTTCTGGAAATATTAGAGACGGGATAGGTCGAATAGGTACCCATCACGTTGAATGGGGGCAGGTCATCGCCTAAGTAGCCGAAACGACCGTCCTCCAGGGTTACATCATCCAGGAAGTTTGCCACAGTCCAGTCAGCGAAGACATCAGCGAAGTCCTCCGAGTAACCGAAATCATCCAGCACTTCCTCGTATCCCGCGATCGAGTTGGCAGGTTCGTGTACTACCGCGAATATGCTGGGATGACCACCGTATTGCTCGAAGAAATACAGCGTCCAGAGATAGGTCTGGATGTAATCGGACCAGTAACCGTCCCATACTGTCAGATCGTTGTCCGGTTGGCTGTTGAATCCGGCGATGTGGTCAGGATTTCCGTAGAACCACATAGCCAGCTCCGCGAGCCCCTCGTCCGCCCAGGTGTCCTCGTCATCATCGTACATCCAGTGAATCATGTGCTCGAATTCATGAGCGATCACCGCAAGCATATAGTCGCTGCTCGGACCTCCTCCTGAACTCCCGGTGCTGAGGTAGAGAACTTCACACTCGTTGCTGTGATATGGTGGGTGAGCTCCGTCAGGATATTCATCGAACCAGAAGAAGAATCCATCTGCAGCTATCTCAAAGTCATACCACATCATATAGATACGTGGGTCATCATCGAGCATGTCAGGCGGTTCTCCGAATGCGAGACTGTCTATCTCGTAAATTCCCTTGGTCGGGTAGGGGCCGATGCTGGTATTCTCCCAGCGCTCAAGTATCTGGTCCACATCGCTCTGGAAAATAGAGGTTTCCCACTCTGCATCCCTGACCACTACGTATCCGCGATCGCTCAATCCGCGAACCGTACAGATATGTTCCTCGAAATGCGGTGGCATAGGGTAATGGATCCAGAGCCACCAGATCCAGGAATCGCCTATCTGCGGATTAACCGGGGGTCCTGTGGGTAGATCATGTTCAGGCAGGTAGACATCGGGGCCAACCTGATAGGGTAACGGTACCGGTACATCGCGCACAAACTGTACCGGGTAATCGATATCCTCTGCGGAAAGCTCACCCGTTAAGGCAGGGAATATCCCGAATCCAGCGAGCAGCAGGGCTGCGAATGCGATAGCGAAAGCACTTCTGCGGATAATCGGTGAGCCGCAAGAAAGCCGGCGCAGCTTCGTTAACATTTTATTCCTCCTGATAGTTTGGTTTTCAGGTTAAATTGAGTATGGTCCCGGTATGATCCTCCATCCCCATACATACTCCAGCACCGTCCAGAAGAGAAGAAGAGATGCGAGTGACAATGCCATCTTCCGGCTGATTCCACGATATTTCCTGGTAAGATAAACGGCCAGAATCCCAAGTATCAGCGCTGCACCTGCAGACACATATGTACTCCAGTGCATTTTCCCAAGGTGTTCGTACTGGTAGATCATCCACATATGCAGCCCCCAGATACCGAAAAAATGCCCGAATGCGAATCCGTATGACTTCCGTATGCCATTCTGAAGGAGCATCACAATAAACATGGAAATCAGTACAAGCAGTACAGGTAGATACATTGAATCGGCAATCACCAGGTGACTTCTCACTTCAAGGAATTCACCGATAAATCCCCAGAGGAACAGTCCTGATACTATTCCAAACATGTTCCGGGTGAATTTACCGAATCTCTTTCTGCCCGAAAAAATAAAAGCAACAGGAGTCATAACTGCAAACATGATTCCCACGGCAGAATAGAATGCCGGCGATATCCTGGAGGAAAACACAAGAAGCATGTAGGTAGCTCCGAATACAGCCAGTGTGATCAGGAATGTTTTTAAGTAAATTCGTTTCATTTTCTAATCCTTTCATGCGCCAAACATGATAAATAATCAGGATCAAAGAAAGGTTCTATGCCCTCTTCCGGAAATTCCAGGTGGATGTTTGTCAAGGATGCAGATCAGAACGGCAGGCTCAGTACGCGCAGCAGGAATGTCCGGATATGCTTGCAGGTAATGAGATGCCGGCTGTGCACTCCCTGATCGGCTGCTGCGTCACTGCAGGAGTAATAGACGAACTCTCCAGTAAATACAAGACTTGACATTTACATGAATACAGTCAATAAAGCATGTGTGAAATAATAGTGATTGATGTTACAAACTTCATTTACTTAACATAATGGGAATGGAAGGTCATAATGATAAATTACTCGGATT
>JAUVUL010000307.1 GCA_030600975.1 Candidatus Aegiribacteria sp. | reverse complement strand
GAAGGGCTTCTTCCCAAATGCCGCAGTAGAGTATTTCGTAAGCTATTACGATTATTATCAGCCGGAAGCCTATATTCCTACAACGGATACATTCATTGAAAAGGATGCCGACCTCAATGAGGAGCTTGACAGGCTGAGACTTCGAACCACCACATCTCTCCTGTCAAGGAAAGACGTAATAGTAGTAGCATCAGTCAGCTGTATTTACGGCCTTGGAAATCCCTCCACCTTCGATTCGGGTAGCCTCCACATTTCCAGGGGAATGGAACTTGATCCGGGTCGATTCCTGATGGAACTTGTTGAAATGCGGTATTCCAGAAACGATGTGGCCCTTACAAGAGGAAGATTCAGGGTCCGGGGTGACGTTGTGGACGTTGTGCCTGCGTACGGACGCATGGCAGCAAGGGTGGAATTCTTCGGGAACAGGATAGATAGCATACGGAGAATCGATCATCTGACGGGAGCGGTACTGGAAGACCTGGAGGAAATCCGCATTTTCCCCGCCAGACATTTCGTAACATCCGAGCGGGAGCTGAATCTTGCCATAGGCAGAATAGAGAGGGAGCTGGAGGAGACATTAGCTAAGTTTAAACACAAGGGTAAACTTCTTGAGGCTCAACGGCTTGAGTCCAGAACCAGGTACGATATAGAACTGCTTGCTGAAACAGGCTACTGCAGCGGAGTCGAGAATTACAGCAGGCACATATCCGGTAGAAAAAAGGGAGAGCGCCCATCCTGTCTTATCGATTACTTCACCGACGGCGACATGCTCGTCTTCATCGATGAATCCCACAGGACAATTCCGCAGCTGTACGCAATGTACAAAGGTGACAGGTCCAGGAAGGAAACACTGGTTCAGAACGGCTTTCGCCTTCCTTCAGCTCTGGACAACCGCCCTCTCTATCTTGAGGAATTCATTAATATCACAGGGCAGAAGATATGCATGTCAGCGACTCCGGCTGAATATGAACTTGAGCGTTCCAGCAGGGTGGTACAGCAGATTGTAAGACCCACAGGTCTTGTTGACCCGGATATGGTAGTTCGACCTGCTTCCACTCAGATAGATGATCTTGTCAGAGAAGTAAGGGAAGCTGTTGAATCCGGCGGAAGGGTGCTTGTAACAACGCTGACAAAGAAGATGGCCGAAGAACTGACTTCCTTCTTTCAGGATCTTTCCATTAAATCCAGGTACATACACAGCGAAGTTGACGCCCTTGAGCGGGTCTCAATTCTAAGGGAGTTGAGGCTGGCTGAATTTGATGTTCTGATCGGTGTTAACCTTCTCAGGGAAGGGCTTGATCTGCCGGAAGTATCCCTGGTTGCGATACTGGACGCCGACAAGGAGGGATTTCTCAGGTCAAGAACCAGTCTGGTCCAGACGGCTGGAAGAGCAGCGAGGAACCTGGCCGGACGAGTTATTCTCTACGCTGACAGGATTACCGATTCCATGGAGTACGCAATCAGCGAGACCTTGAGAAGAAGGACTATTCAACTGAAATACAATAAGGATAATAATATCACGCCTGAGAGCATTCGCAAATCGCGAAGTGAAATCATCAGCGCTACCAGTATAGCGGATATTTTCAGGTCATCCGAAGAGGACAAAGGAATCACCGCGGACATACCAGGGACTCCGGAGGAAGCTATGATGTTCCTTGAGAGGAAGATGCTGGAAGCTGCGGAAAGGCTTGATTTTGAAACAGCTGCAAAATACAGGGACATAATGAGAAAAATGAAGTTATGTTAATCTTGTGCCCGATATCTGTGAAGGGAGATAGGTCTTGAGCGTAATCACTGCTCATACAGCGGGTTTCTGCTGGGGTGTCCGCCGGGCTGTGGATATGGTTCTGGCCGAATTGAAGAAAGGCGATGATTCCTACGAAGTCTACGGGGAACTGGTTCATAACCCTCAGGTTCTTCGCGCTCTGGAGGAACGGGGCGTGAGCATATGCATGACCCCGGAGAACATGAACTCGGGTACTCTCTTCCTACGAACCCATGGAACAACGCTGGAGAGACGTGAACAGTTGAAATTGCTTCCGTTGAAAATTAAAGACCTGACCTGTCCAAGGGTCGGCAGAGCCCTTGCGATAGCCAGGAAAAAAAGCAGAGAAGGTCACGATGTCATAATACTCGGCGATCCTTTGCATCAGGAAGTCAGATCCATTTTGTCGTACGGCGGAGAGAGGGCACAGGTCATTTCAGGACCTGATGAGATTGCAGCTCTCTCAGGTATCTCCAGGCCGTTTCTCCTGTCACAGACCACTCAGAATACCGAGACATTCGAGAAAACGAAGAACGCCCTTCAGGAAAAATATCCGAATCTGGAGTATACTTTCACTATATGCAATTCAACCAGCCTCAGGCAGGATGAGCTGCGAAAGATGTGTGTCAGAGTGGACTGTGTTGTTGTAGTTGGAGGCAGGAACAGCGCTAATACCGCCAGACTTGTGGAGATAGCCAGGGAAGAAGGCCTTCCTTCGTATCATATCGAGACCCATGAAGAGCTTGATGCCGGTGAACTGAAAGAATATGAAAACATTCTCCTTACCGCAGGAGCATCCACACCAAGCTGGAGCATAAGAGAAGTAAGGGAAAAGCTTCTGGAGATACAGGGGGGTAGACTTAGAACAGGAAAGATCTGGAAACTGCTTCAGAACGCGATTTTCGGGAATTTTCATGTTCTGCCCCTGACATTCATACTGGGAGCCGCCGGGGCATTCATCCTGAACAGTGAGAACTGGCTTATACCGGCTATGGCAGCATCTCTTTTTCTGTACGGGGTTCATACTGTAACCTCTGTGCTTGAATCCGGATATTCCAGTCCATCAAGGTTGCGAAGACAGGAATTCATAAGATCCCGCCGTAATCTCCTTACCATTTGTGCAATGTTGGCTTTCGCAGGTTCCCTCGTGCTGTCAGTCTTTCTTAATCCATTGTGGCCTGCTGTACTGGGAGTGATGCTGGCGCTTTTTCTCGTTTATTCCGGCTTTGCGCGCAAGGGTATATCAAGCACCGGGAAGAGCTGGGATTTCCCTTAATGAGGAGCAAGACAGCATGAGCGTAGAAGAAAAGATGCGCCAAGAAAAAAAAGACGCGCTCCTGGAAATCGGCTGCGAGGAACTGCCAGCGGATTATATGCGTATAGGGGAACAGGCGCTTTTATCTTTGGAAATAGAAAGGCTGCTTCGGAATAAAGGCCTGGCATTTGATAATGTGGAGGTTGATGCAACTCCCCGAAGAATAGTTTTTTATATTAAAGGGCTGGCCGAATACCAGACCACGTTTTTCCGGGAATTGGAAGGGCCAAAGAAAAGCATTGCCTATCTTCCGGATGGCACACTTTCTCCGGCGGGCCAGGGGTTCCTGCGCAAGGCGGGAGTCAAGCCCGAAGAGATGAGCATACAGAACGACCGGCTTTTTGTGCGAGTGGAAACCAAAGGCCAGCCGACCCGGATTTTATTACCGGAAATATTTTCTGAATTAATTCGGGAGAAATTTGATTTTCCCAAGACCATGCGCTGGGAATCTTCAGGCGCCAGGTTCGCGCGGCCAATACGCTGGATTATAGCTCTATTCGGCACAGAGGTTATTCCCTTCCATTTCGCGGATGT